>NZ_JACAPM010000025.1:0-25756 GCF_013385695.1 Pseudomonas sp. D8002 | reverse complement strand
GATGACTTTGCCGGACGGATACTTTCCAGCTACTTTGTTGCCTGTGATCAAGGGGTTTTGCTGGTGAACCCAGTTGAGGTTGCGCTCGCAGTGTACGATGAAGCATCCAAGCAACCAACAGGCCAGGTACTGCAACTATGACGAATACCCAGCGCCAGGATGGAACGATAAGTAGCAAGTGGGTAGCAAGAATTGGCCCAAGGCCTAGGCCTAGAATTGGAAAGGCAGCTTGTTGAATGCCGATGTTCAGACCGCGCCGTGAGGGCCTCGAGACTTCTGCAGTCGTAGCAATGCTAGTGGGCGTGAATGCCCCCTCTGCTACTCCCATGACGGCGCGAATAACTAACAGTCCTCCAATGCCAGATACTACGCCTGATAAACCTGCGAGTGCCGAGAACACAATTATTGAAGAAACCAGAATTAATTTTCGGCCAATGCGGTCGGATAGCCGCCCCATGATTATTGCCGAGAGCCCCCAGGCGATAGCCAGCACGGCAGATATATTTCCAAGGTCTTGATAGTTTAAATTAAGATCTTTCATCATCGTGGGAAATAGTGGGAGTATTATGAATCGATCAAGGCCAACTAGGCCGAATGCTATAGACAAAATTACACCGGTATACCATTCGAGGCGCGCTTTGTACTGGGTGAGCATTTCGATTTTCCGCCGGAAGTAGAAGGAAATGATTCAAAAGTAAACTAACAGCTCAAAGGTACTAGTGAATTGTGATTGGTTTCTTGCTGATCCAAACGCTTTGTCATCCGTAGCGCTCTGCCAGTCGTAACGTAATTCAGGGCGTAGAGATACAAAGTTATTTAGGTCGTAACGTAGGCCTGCAGTGATCGCGTTAAATGCGCCACGAGCAGTTGAAACAGGAAACAAAGCATAGCCCTGAGGATCGTTGAAGTATTCAATACGTGTGGAGTAGGTCAGTTTTTCTGTGGCCCGATAGCTAATGCTTGCATTTGCTCCCCACCAATGTGCACCATTGAAAGCTTCGCCAGTAACCAGGTCAATAGTATCAATACGGCCATCTCCATTTTGCTCGCCGTAAACGGCTTCAATGCTGCCGTTCCATAGACTATCAAATTCATGCCATAGGGTCACAGCATGCTGTTTTCGCTGCTGGTCTCGAGTTGAAAGCAATCGTGCAGTAGGCATTTGGATATCGCCGAAGCTGGCGTTTTGTTCCGCTCCTGAGTAAAACTCATAATCCAGCCAAGTTTTCATGTTTGGGGAGCGCCAGCGAACTGCGCCAATTAGGGAGGTGACATCATTGTTGTCCCGCATATTGTTAATGCCACGGACGGGCCCTCCTTCGACACTAATGATCCCTGAATCACCCTTGTATATCGGAAGAGCAGCGACCAAGCCGAAGACCGTGCCTGGTTCGGTCACGAACGAATAAGATTTTGTTGCGAATAGGTTGCGCGACTGTCTCGGATTTGG
Organism: Pseudomonas sp. D8002; assembly: GCF_013385695.1. Lineage (NCBI taxonomy): Bacteria > Pseudomonadati > Pseudomonadota > Gammaproteobacteria > Pseudomonadales > Pseudomonadaceae > Pseudomonas > Pseudomonas sp. D8002. The sequence continues at coordinate 24,306 of NZ_JACAPM010000025.1, read as the reverse complement.
AGGAATTTCGTTACCGATAGCGGGTCCGAAAAGCCCTCCCCAGACCGTGACGCCGGGCCCCCACGGAAGGTAGGCCGTGGCTAAGACGTTGGGCATGGCCAAAAATAGCTGTCTATTTCGTTTTGCCGCTTCGGAATCATCATCGCCTGGCGAGTTTTCTTCCCAATGCATGTCCCAGCCGAAAGTGCGGGCAAACTGAGCGTTTCGTCCATACAGCGCCTCAATACTAAAGCCAAAAGATAATTGCTCTGGATTTGGGCCAGGTAACGGAGTTATCCGTGGGATGAAATTCCCGATAATAGGTTTTTCTATAAAAAGATGTACTGATCTCAACTCGAAACCCTCATCGCTCTCTCCTGCAATAGGTAGATTGCTAAGACCTTTGCGGCGCTCGTCGTGGTAAGAACGATTGTTGCGTGAGTACCCCACGTCTAAAAGTCCGGATACGTGAATGCCCCATTTATTTAGTGTTTCTCCAGCTAGCGCGTTCGCTAGAGATCCTTCGCCATAATGATCTTCTGGTTGGGCGTATAAATTTTCAGGTGTAAATAATGACAGTAGCAACGCTCCGGTAAAGCAGTGTCTTATTGTTGTTTTCATACAAATCTCGCGGGCGTGGAGGTACTTCGGAGTTAAATTGGGGTTTGAGGTTTCTTTAGTTTAAATGTGATTTTGGATTAGGGCGGAGACGGGCTAGGTCTATATTAATCGAGGCTTCTGATGTGTTAGTAGAAAGGCGATGTTGATGCCTGTCATGAAGTTACCGTCCTTTTGTGATTTTTATCGGATAGGTAATTGCTTTGGCGTGTGCCTTGGATGGCTAATTCGAGTTCAAAGTTAGATTACGTTGCTGAGGGTGTTGTTAAAAATGAATATTTTCACTAGTAATAAGCGATAAGGTAGATCATTCGTTGCGGAGCGATGCATCTACACGCAATGCTTGAAGGCGCTGCGTGTTTAGCTGCCTAAAATCGCCTCTCAAAAATCGACTCTGATCTGAGCTCAACGAGTGAGGGGTGCGGCTTGCGACCACCGCCGGCCATTGGGTTATGCGACTCGATCAATGCCACCAAGCCGCTACGCGGCACCACCTGCACCATCTTGGCCAAGAAAGGCGTGCGGGGGTCTGCTTGCGCTTACCGACGTACTCGAAATCGGAAAAGCTCATCTGACTCATTGGATGGAGGGCTTGTAGACGGCTGTTAGATGGAGGGCTATTTCAGCACAGGTCTGACGGTTTGTGCTGACTTGATCGGAGAATCCATAGGGAAACTCCGCCTCAAAGTATTGAGCGACAGTGCGCGCATAGTAATGGGTAAAGTCTTACTTTATTTTATTCAACGATATCCAGAAGTGGGTGTGGAGGTTGAGGTAGAGAATCGAGCTTTTGATATCGTTTGGGCAGGATTTAATGCCGGCGTTGGCGCGCCAACACAGCCCCTGAAAACTTTATAACCATCCATATCGGTCATGGGGTAAGCTGGATAGCTGTCGCAACTTCCGACTATCTTTCTGTAAGGCCACCCATTTTGGTAGCGTCAGATCTGAGAATCTACAAGTTTATTCAGATTCGCATTGGAACTGGCTCAATATTTAATTGGGGGACTCCGTAAGATGAGTATGTGATCGTCGAGGTATCAGGAGAGCTGTGTGTCCATGAAACATAGCTTGGTGTGGAGCCAGCGCTGACTGGTGTCGATATTTTCTATTTTTTGCAATTTCGTGCGGCTGAGTAGTTAGCTGGCGGAAATATGGTAAGTGCGCTTTCTGATTGGAGTTTAGATGCGACGCCGTTCTTACTCTATCCTTGTGGCCGATCAATGGCGCCGGGACTCGCAGAATTCACGTGTATGTTAAAGGGTTTTGATCATGCGCTTGAATGAATACTATCGATATTTGCTTTGAATTGGTGGTTCGAAATTGACTGCCGAATTATGAGTTGGATTAGAGTTATTTTCATTTATTATTTCCCCCGTACAGGATCGTGACTAGTGCCATTTCCGAGTGGCGCGAGCCTTCGCAGGCTACGTCCTGCACTCCGGCATTGATACCAAGCGGTTAGGTGTGGTCAAGCCACGATCCGCTCTCTTGAGATTCTGCATCGTTCATCTATCTACTGCTTGCCAGCGGTAGAAAATGAGTCCCGAATTGAGGCTATTTCTATTCGGGGAATAGCGGAAGCTGCTTCTATTTCAATAACTAGCAAGCCCGATGCGAGTCTCGTTTCCCGCTCCGCTTACATCCTCATTATTTTTCAGTTGCTGGCGCTTCTAGGATAAACTCAAGGCGCTCTCCCAGCATGCGCCATGCTTCAATCTTTTCCTTGGCATAGTCATAGTGCAGATAATGTCGGCGTATCCTTGAGCCACCCAGCAAGTGATTCTGGCACCGATCAATGATCTCCAAGGTTACGCCGAGCTCCTGCATCATTGTCGCGCCAGTACGACGTAAATCATGCGGAGTCCATTCGCCCTTGTTACCCTGGCTTAGTACTAGTGAATCGTCGTGATGCCGGCCAGATAGAGGCTTGCTGCGATTTTTGAAGCAGCATTGGCGGTCTCCGATCAGCTTGCTGACTGTTTTGGTATCCACATGACTGCGTTCGTCTTTGCTGGGAAAGCAAAACGGGGTGTGGCCTGTCTCTTCTCTAAGGCGTTTGAACTGGTTCAGCGCGAATGATGATAAGAATACATGGTGATCCTGCCGTTTACCTTTATGGCCTTTGGTGGCTTCTGCTGGGATGAGCCAGGTGCCGCTTTCTAGATCGACATGTCGCCATTCGGATTTTAGGAGCTCTCCAATGCGACAGAGCGTGCTAAGGCAGATCCAGACTGCGCATTGCACGCGGGAGTTAACCGGTCGGATGCCGGCATATTTTCGGCCAGCGGGCAGGGCATCATAATCTCGCGCTAGGCGAATGAAAATTTGCTGCAGCTCTCGGATTTCTGTGTTGGATAAAAGCCGATCGCGCTGCTCCTGGTAGTTATGATCAAGTAGTTTTTTGACGTCAACGAGGTTGGCAGGGTTTCCATCGGCCATCAACGTGCGCCAAGGTTTACGTTTCTCAGCCCATCGGAGCATTTGACCTATGTCGTTGCTGCGAATGACGAGGGTACGGTTTAGCCCCCGGGCTTTAATCGAGCGCAGAACAGTCAGAAGGTCTTTTTCCGTGATATCTCGCAGCGGTTTTTCGCCAATGATTGGTAGGACGTCTTTGGAGAAACTACGGCGTAACTCCGCATTGCCGTCTTGGCGAGAAACACCATCACGCATCCACTCTTCGAAGAGATCAATAACAGTCTTGTTCTCTGCTGCCAGGCGCTCGGCCTCAGCAATGGTTGCGGCGACGGCTGATTGAACCTCAATCTTCGCGGCCTTACGGGCAGTGGTGGGGTCTATGCCTTTCGCGACACTTGCTCTGGCTTCATCACGCTCCGCTCGGATCTGCGATAGCGTTTTAGTGGGCCAACTACCTAGGCGGTGATCGCGTTTGGTCCCGCCCAATTTGTACTCGTACCGAAACAGTGCAGTAATACCACGAACACCCGCACGGATCTTAGCGGTAAGGCCACCTTCTTCGCGCAGTGTCTTGCCGTTGTCGGCGGTGGTAAGCGCTTCGAGTTGCTTTACGGTCAACTTCGCCACTATCTACCCCTTGCCCCAAATGAGCGTCCACGAATTTTGCCCCACTTTTGCCCCACCGAATCGACTGGCTACCCATGGATACCTGTGGATCATGATAGCTCGTAATTTAGACCTTATGCTCTGTTTTCAATAGGTTTCATGTTGTCCAGAGCGAGCTGGGGCGTGCTATAGAAACCCATTTCATAAGCGCATGGGGTGCTAGGGGTCGAGTGTTCGAATCACTCCGTCCCGACCATATAATTTAAAAAGGCCGCGAGATTTATCTCGCGGCCTTTTTATTTGCCTGCATTTTTACCCCCTCCCCATAAAACAGCCGGCTATGAATAGCTTTCGGATGTGGATTTACCATCGAATCTGTTCTGCGAACATCAGCCTCGGCCTGATATCAGAGATCAATAGATGGGGATCCGATGACGGCATGAGAAGTTAGTGACGACCAAAGGCACATTACGGCTCTCCCTAGAAGAGATATCATCCCGCCATCAGCTCAAGAGGGGCCTCCTGGCCGGACAAATCCGGCACTCCCTCGAGCATCACGACAAGGATTGTTGCGCATGGACGACATTGTTCAGCCCCTCACGCTCCCAGAAGAAATCCAGCCTAAAGACGTAAAAATCCTTGCCACTCTGGTGGCAAAGCTGAACCTTGCGGATTTTCAGAACGCCATTCCTGTGATACGCGAGCTTCGCATATCGAACGAAACGAGTGATCGTTTCGTCAATGCGACTCTTACGCTTAGCTCGGCCCCCGAGGTGTTTAAGTCTAAGATCTGGCGGATCGACGAGATCGCTGCAGATAGCTTCCGGGTCATACCTGGGCTTGATCTTGTCTTGGACGGCCCGTTGTTGAGTCGCCTGACAGAGTCAGAAATGTCGACCTTTACGTTTGTCCTCGAAGCCGATGACAAGGAGGCGAAGAGCGGTCGCAAGGAAGTTGCTCGGCTTGAACAGGTCGTAGACCTTTTGCCCAGAAACCAGTGGGGCGGATTGCGGCATTTACCAGATATGACTGCGGCTTTTGTTCAGCCGAATGATGCAGCGGTTGAGCGGTTGCTCAAACAGGCAGCCGAGTTGCTTCGTCTTAGCGATAAGCCGTCCGCACTTGACGGATATGAGGGTGGCCCCAAAAGAGCTTGGCAGTTGGCGTCGGCAGTGTGGGGCGCGGTGGCGCGCATGAAGCTCGACTATGCGTTGCCGCCGGCCAGCTTTGAACAATCAGGACAGAAGATTCGTAGCCCCAGTCAGCTTGCTGACTCCGGGTTGGCTACTTGTCTCGACCTGACTCTGCTTTTCTGCGCAGCATTGGAGCAGATTGGTCTTAACCCCGTGATCGTATTCACCCATGGTCATGCTTTTGCTGGTTTGTGGCTTAAGCCAGAAGAGTTTACAACTGCCGTGGTGGATGATGTCACTGCAGTACGTAAGCGGGTGAAGCTTCAGGAGCTCGTGCTGTTTGAGACCACTCTTATTACCCACGCCTCGATACCGCCATTCTCTTATGCGGTAGAGATGGGCACGAAACAGGTAGCCGAAGACGCTGAAAGTGTTTTCGAGATGCTGCTAGATATCCGTCGCGCCCGTTTGCAACGTATCAAACCGCTCGCCAGCTCAGAGGCTCAGATTGCACGTGTCGCCGTTGCTGAGTCTGATGAAGCCCCATCGCTTCTTGTGGAGGAAGGGATTGGCATCGCCGATGACAATATTAAGGTGCAGGTTGAGGATCTGTCTAAGCTCGACCCAGCAGATCGCCTCGGCCGGTGGCAGCGAAAGCTTCTGGATCTGTCGCTTCGAAATAACTTGCTCAATTTCAAAATGGGTAAGCGAGCGCTGAAGCTTGAATCTCCTGATCCCGGTGCTCTTGAGGACATTCTTGCAAGTGGACAGTCTCTGAAGCTGCTTACCAGGCCTGACCTGATGGATGGCGCAGATCCGCGTGAGCGCACACTCTATGAACAGCGTGAGCGAGAAGATGTTCGCCGTCGTCATGCTGAAGATGCTCTCAAGCGTAGGGAAGTATTCGTTGCGCTGACGTCCGCCGAAATGGATGTCCGGTTAACTGAGTTATATCGAAGCGCTCGTACTGCTTTGCAGGAGGGTGGCTCCAACACGCTTTTCCTGGCCATCGGTTTCCTTAGTTGGACGCGTGAGGATAGAGCTGGGCAGAAGTACAAAGCGCCACTGGTCTTGGTTCCTGTCACTTTGGAGCGTAAGAGCGCACGCTCCGGATTCACCATGGTGCTGCACGATGATGAGCCTCGTTTTAACCCGACTCTGATCGAGATGCTGCGTCAAGACTTTGAGCTGGGCTTAGGTTCGCTGGAGCAGGAGCTGCCTCGGGACGACTCCGGTCTGGATATCGTAGGCATTTGGAACAAAGTTGGTCATGCGATTAAGGACATCGCTGGCTGGGAGCTGAACGAGGACGTTGTGCTCTCGATGTTCTCATTTGCCAAGTATCTCATGTGGAAGGATCTTGCCGAGAATGCAGAGCACCTTCGACAGAGTCCAGTAGTCCAGCATCTTCTGGATACGCCACGGGATTCGTTCATCTCCGATACCCCGTTTCCGGAGGCTGAGTCTCTGGACCGTGATTACGGCCCGACTGATGTGTTCTGCCCACTGCCATCTGATTCATCTCAGCTTGCGGCTGTGATGGCCGCAGCCAAGGGTAAAGACTTCGTTCTCATCGGCCCACCTGGCACGGGTAAAAGCCAAACGATTTCCAACATGATCGCCCAGTCGATCGCTCAAGGGCGCCGGGTGCTGTTCGTGTCTGAGAAAATTGCTGCCCTGGATGTCGTGTACCGGCGCTTGCGTGAAATCGGTCTGGGTGAGTTCTGCCTTGAACTTCACTCCAGCAAAGCTCGGAAAACGGATGTCCTTGCTCAGTTACAGTCGGCTTGGGAAGCGAAAGGGCAGGTAGATGCTGCCGCATGGGAGGTGGAAGCGCAGCGGCTCGCGTCCCTGCGTGACAGCCTCAATATTTATGTCGAGCGTCTGCATCGCCGGCACCGCAACGGCTACACCATCTACGATGCCATCGGGACGGTGACATCGGGTGTTGATGAGGCAGTAGCTCCACTTGGTTGGCCATCTCCGGAAACGCATGATCAGAAGGCCATGCTTGAACTTCGAGAGTTGGGCGACCGCCTTGAAGTGAACGCACAGGCTGTGGGTTACAGTCAGCTGGCAGGCAACGCTTTGTCCGGGGTAGGCCAAGCAGAGTGGTCGCCTCATTGGCAGCAACAATTCGTGCAGGCGGCTCGTGACGTGCTTCCCGCTGTGCTTGAAGTCCAGAGAGCTGCCGATCGCTTTGTTGAGCTGTCTGGGCTTCCTGTTACGGAGTACACCCCAACAGCGCTTGAGGGGCTATCGATCCTTTCTCGAGCACTTCCTGCTGCCGCTGGGCATGATTGGCGTTTCGCACTGCGCCCCGATGCTCGCTCGATTTCTAAACGCCTGAGTGACGGCTGCACTTGGGTCGACGAACACCGGAACATTAACTCCAGACTCTCATCCTTCTGGTCCTCTCGTATTACTGCTGAAGCTAAACAAGGCATTGATCTGCTGCAGCAACGCCGCGCTACATTCGTTGATCTAGGCCCGGCCTGGCCAGAAAATGTCACTGACGTTCTCGGGCAAGCTGTCACATTGCTGCGTCAGATAGACGACCTCAAGCACCAGCTAACGGCGTCCTACGGGGATGCGATTGAAGTACTTGATACCGAACTCCTACTGCGCGAATGGAAAGAAGCGGAGGAGTCTTTCTGGCCTAAGTCCTGGTTCGGAAAACGCCGCATCGCTGGGCTATTGGCGCCGACGCAGACGTCAACAGGTGAAGTCGACAATGGCAAGGATCTCGCTACTTGGTCAGAGATTCGGTCGGTGCGCAGAGCAATCGATGAGCTGGAGCCAGGTCATGAGTGTGTTGCTGTTTGGCAAGGTGCCAAATCCGAAGCAACGCATCTCGCGACAGCGATCAAGCTGCAAGAGGCTATTCGGCTTCAGAAAAGTAACGCTGCTTGGATCGATGACGGCTTGCAGATGGTTGAGCAGGGCCAGCTAGGTGATGAGCTGAGAGAGGAACTTCACCGGCTGCGTGCGCTGACTCGTCTCGATGCGGGGTTAGATGAGCTGGTTGATCTCAGCTCAGCAACTAGCTCTCTTTGGAACGGGTTGACCACGGATATTGACGTGCTGACTGCAGCTCTGCGCTTCCAGGCTGAACGACGTGACATAGAAGAATGTGGCCGACTTGTCGACGACCATCCTTATGTAGAGGAGGGGCGTTGTGGCTCGTCGTTAAAAGCAGATTTTGAGTTGCTTAAGAACAGAGCAGCAGTTGAGCGAGAGTTGGTAGATCTGGCCGATTTGCGAGAAATCGTTCCTGCCTGGAATGACCTGAAGACGAAAGTTGACGTCGTGCGCAGTGCGTCAGCGTTTCAGGGGGAGATAGCTACCGCGGTGGCGAAGCTGGCACTCAATCCTGAGCAGGTCGCGGCCTACAAAATACCGCTTCAAACTCTGTTGGGGGATGGTAACGCACTACTTGAACCGGAGGCTGCTATAGCCAATGCCGGTGTTGCTCTTCGAGAAAAGCTTGAGTTGCTACAGGCACGAGCGGCGCACCTGACGGCTGTCGGTCATTTCACCGAAATGGGCGTCATCGAAACCGCTCACCTGGCGCTACGTGATATCAAGACAAACTGCGAAACTGTTGTTTCGTCTGAATCGCGCCTTAAGGCATGGTGTGCTTGGCGGAAGGTTCGCGATGAAGCTTACGCTGCCGGCCTGGCGCCGATTGTTCAAGCTATGGAAACAGGAGGCATCGCCTTTGGAAAGGTCCGTCGTGTATTAGAAGTAAATTATGCTCGCTGGTGGCTGAACACGACGGTCGACAACGAAGAGGTGATCCGGACGTTCGTCAGCGTGGAGCATGAGCAGCGCATTCGTGATTTCCGGGCTTTGGATGACAAGTTCACCGAGTTGACCAAGGACTGGCTCCGGGCTCGGCTATGTTCCGACCTACCAAGCCAAGACAGTGTAAGTCGCTCTTCAGAGTGGGGAGTCCTGCGACATGAGATGGGCAAGAAGACTAAGCACATTCCATTGCGGGAGCTGATGAGTCGTGCGCCAGAAGCGCTAACCAAGCTGACTCCATGCTTGCTCATGAGTCCTCTATCCATTGCTCAGTATCTGCCTCCTGCCTCAACGCCATTCGATCTCGTTATCTTCGATGAGGCATCTCAAATACCTGTCTGGGATGCCATCGGCGCCATGGCCCGAGGGAAGCAAGTGGTGATGGTGGGCGACCCCAAACAGCTCCCTCCAACTTCGTTCTTTAACCGCGCTGAGTCGACCGCTGAAGATGAGGATGTAGAGGCTGATCTCGAGAGTATTCTGGACGAGTGCATCAGTGCCAATCTGCCAATGCGTAATCTTAACTGGCACTACCGTAGCCGCCACGAAAGTCTGATCGCTTTCTCGAACCAGCGATACTACCAGTCGAAGCTGGTGACCTTCCCATCACCGTTTACGGCCGACAAAGCAGTACGGTTATGCCCAGTCCCGGGTGTATATGACAAGGGCGGGTCGCGAACAAACTTAATTGAAGCAAGATATTTAGTTGCTGATTTGGTTGCTCGCCTACAGTCTCCGGCGTTCCGCGAAAGTAGGCGGACCGTGGGGGTCGTAACCTTTAACGGCGAGCAACAGAAGCTCATCATGGACATGCTGGATGAGGCTTGCCGGAAAGACCCATCACTCGATTCGTATTTCGCTGAGTCCGAGCTGGAGCCTGTGTTCGTCAAGAACCTTGAGAGCGTTCAAGGCGATGAGCGAGACATCATCTATTTCTCGACCACCTACGGAAAAGACGCTGCCGGTGTGCTGTCCATGAACTTCGGTCCGATGAACCGCCCTGGTGGTGAGCGTCGACTAAACGTGGCAATAACCCGTGCTCGCCAGGAGCTAGTGGTGTTTTCGACCTTGCGCCCAGAGCATATTGATCTAGCTCGTACGCAAGCGATCGGGGTTCGAGATCTTAAGCACTTCTTGGAGTTTGCAGAGCGTGGCCCACGGGCTCTCGCAGAGGCTGACTTTGGTAGCGTGGGTAGTTTCGACAGCCCATTCGAAGAGGCGGTTGCAGCGGCCTTGGCTAAAAAGGGATGGCAGATATTTACCCAGATTGGCGTTTCCTCCTTTCGAATAGACCTTGGGGTTGTTCACCCTGATGCACCTGGACGGTACCTTGCCGGGATTGAATGCGACGGTGCTACCTATCACCGCAGTGCGACCGCTCGTGATCGTGACAAGCTCCGTGAATTTGTACTGCGTGGACTTGGCTGGGAGATCGTTAGGATATGGTCGACGGACTGGTGGGTTGATGCAATTGGAACTGCCGAAAAGGTACATCAACGGCTGAACGAGATTCTAGCGGATTCCCGAGCCAAGCAGGCTGTCATCGACGCCGCTCAAGAGGCAGAGCGACTGAAAATCGACGCAGCTATGGCTGAGGTCATTGAGGTAGTAAGTCAGGTTACTGTGGTCGCCACAGTCGATAGTGTGGGCGAATCCAATGACCCCTCAGGTGCGTTTCCTGATTTGAAGTATGCCAAGTCGGCATCTGTCAAACCAGATGAGGATGTCCTGGCTTTTGCTCGTCCCCTTGAATATTTGATTTACAAAGAATCCGACCCTCGTCAGGCGGTAAGGTTGGTCGATCCAGATCAGTTCTTTGAGGCGAGCTACACGAAAACGCTGGAGCAGATGATTGCTCATGTCGTGGCGGAAGAGGGACCGGTTCTGGACACGGCGCTTGCAAGGCGCATTGCCCGCGCTCATGGCTGGGTACGAACCGGCTCACGGATACGTGATCGCGTTGACCAAATTGCCCGGGCGCGATTCCGCTCACATGAAGAGGAACAGACAGGAGTCTTTTTTTGGCCGACTCATATCGAGTCGGATGCCAGTGTCGTCTTTCGTAAGCCCGGCGATGAAGACACCACGAGAGGGCTATCTGAAATCTGCCTGCCAGAACTACGTGCTTTGGTTGACGAGATGGCGCAGCGGGGGCACGAAGGAGAGGCCCTAATATATGCGGTCGCGAAGGAAGCTGGTGTAAGCAAGCTTGCTCATGCTGGACGTCAACGGATTGAGAGGGCCGTACGTCTAATGGCGGAGTAAACGAGAGACAAGGGGGCCGTGAAGGTCCTCTTACTTCTGGGAAACTGAACGTGCCCTTGCTTTGAGAAGCGTAGAGTACAAATGCGTTTTTTATGGGCTAACTGATGTTTCGGTTACGAAATGCGCAGGTGATTCAGGCAACGCTAAGAGTTATATTAATGTGCCGTCATATGAACGTTATGGAGAGTCGTGATGGGTTGGAAAGGGACTGTACGTTCGCTGCAAGCGTCTGCGCGGCGATCGGAACGAAACGCTCATCGCCGTCAGCGCGAACTTGAAAAGCGACAGAAAGAGTACGCAAAGATGGAAGCGCTGGAGCAAGCAGCGTATGAATGTGAGGTTTACGAAAATCACGTAGACATCCTCCTTTCGATGCACAAGGAATGTGCCGAGCCCGTAAAGTGGAAGCGACTTCTCTCCAACCCTGAACCTGGACAGCCACTCAAAAGCAATACTCTCGAGCAAGAAGCTACGCATGCGGCCGCTACATATCACCCCAATTTCTGGGCTCGGCTCTTCAAGCTAGAGGCTCGTCAGCGTATAGCCCTGGTAGGCAAGATTGGCGCCGCGAAGGCGGAAGACGAAAGGCGATATCAGGCTCAGCTTGATGGATGGAAAACTGCCCATACCGAGTGGGCAGAGGAGAGGGACATTGCTATCCGTATCCTTGATGGTGATCGTCAGGCCAAGCTAGATGCCATCGAAGCTTTCGAGTCGTTTGCAGAAATATCACACCTCGGCTCAGCTATTCAGATGATTGTTCATGAAGGTGGTGTCCTAGAAGCCAAAGTCGCTATCCATGGCTCCGACGTGATTCCTGCCGAAATCAAATCTCTACTCAAAAGCGGCAAGTTGTCGACCAAAGCTATGCCAGTTGGTCGGTTCAACGAACTCCATCAGGACTACGTGTGCAGCTGCGCGCTGCGAGTAGGTCGAGAGTTGCTGGCAATCCTGCCGGATGACCTGGTCATCGTCACCGCTCTTGACAATGTGCTCAACAGCTCGACAGGTCATATGGAGGAACAGCCAATTCTGAGTGTTGCGTTCTCTAGGTTAACTGTTGACGGACTTAACCTCGAAACCATCGATCCATCTGATGCTATGAGGAATTTTGTCCATAACATGAGTTTCAAGAAGGGCGCCGGATTTTCGGCCGTTCCTGCCCTTGATGCTCAGCGCTTCGCCGTAACCATCTAACGCCTAAGGCAATCCATACATAAGGACGCTCATGACCCCTCCATCTCAACCTGTCCGCAAGGTACTTCGAAAAAAAGTAGCTGAAGAATTCACCCCTTTCGACGTTGTTATCACCGCGATTAACTGCACAACAGACGGTGCCGATTTTGTGATCGGAGGTGCTAAGTTTCCGGACCGGAAAGAGACGTTGACTATTGGAACATCTGTTCTAGTCGACGCCGGTAGCGACGGTTATTTACAACTAAGGCTCATGGGCAGCAGTTACAGCGAAGCAGATGTTTTGCTTACTGGCGTGTCGATTCAGGCTCAATTGTTCGGTAGCATCGAAATCGAGAGTCAACAAACCTCGTTTACACCCCAAGATATAGCCAGGATTCAGCAGGGGTTTAAGCAGGTACTCGATGAGTTAAAGAGCAATGCCGATGTTAGCGCACAACAATTTGCGATACTGAAAAACCAACTGGATACGGCTGCACAGGCAGCTAACCGTCTTAGCCGAAAAGATTGGGTTATTTATTTTCTAGGTATCCTGGCGTCGGTCACCATTTCGGCTGGCTTCTCTTCAGATGCTGCGAAAGCGTTGATGCACGCGGTAGATCATTCGGTCGGGCAAGGGGCTGTGTTTGTCATTCGTCTTCTAGGCAAGATTTGAGTTAAATCGTCGACAGCGCCTAACGGGTTCTGTCGACGGTTGACGCAGAGGCCTCAATAGCGCATTTCCACCGCCACATAAGCCCCAATCCCATCCCCCGGATACAACGACGCCGTATCCTGCCCCTTCGCGTCATACAACGGCTGCACCGCCGTCACGTATTTCTGATTGGTCAGGTTCTTCAAATCCAGCGACACCTTCCAGTCCTTGCTCGGCGTTTCATACCCCACATTCGCCCCGAAGATTGTGTAGGAGGGCGCATAAAAGCTGTTCGCATAATCCACCGCCGTACGCGAAGACGATTGCACATTCACCCCGGTATAGAAGCCCGCTGGGTGCTGATACTGCACTTCGCCCTGATAGATATGCTTCGGAATCCCCGGCAGTTGGTTGTCGCCGAAGGTCGGGTCGTGGCGGTAGTAGAAGTCGTTATAGGTATACACCTGGCGCAGGGTGATTTTTTCACCCGAGGTGTTTTCCCACAGGCGTGTATTCAAGCCGGCCTCGATCCCTTGGTGGATCGTCGGCGTGGCGTTGAATGCACCGGTGACCGCAGCAGCCGTGGAGGTGGCCGGGATGATCTGCACGTTGAGCAATTCATTTTTCACCCACGAGCGGTAGAGCGCCAGGCTGCCGTCGAAGATGCCCGACGAACCCTTGATCCCGACTTCCACGGTATTGGCTTTCTGTTCCACCAGCGGCCGTACGTACGGCGTGGTCGGCCCGGAGCCGGAGTATTCCCAGGACGCCGGTGGATCGACGGAGCGGCTGACGTTGGCAAACACTTGCAGTTGTGGGTTGAACTCGTAACGCACGCCCACTCGCGGTGCCAGGCTCCAGTTGTCGTAGGTCACATCGCTCGGGTAAGTGGTGGTGTTGGCCACCAGGGCTTCCTTGACGTCGGCATGGCGGCGCACGTTGATCGCCGAGACGCCACTGGTCAGCCACAGGCCGTCTACCAGTTCCAGGTCGTTGCCCACGGAGAACACGTGATCGAACGAGGAGCTGTAGTCGACGAACTTGCGCGTCTGTTTGTTGGCGAAGGTGGAGTCGACCTGGCCCTTGAGGTGCTCGGTGGAGGTGAAGGCCAGGCTGGAGCGGCTTTCGTGGCCGAACAGGGTGTCGCGGCGGTCGTAGTTGATCACCGCGCTCAGGTCATGCCAGTCCCAGTAGCTGGGGTTGCTCGGGCTGTTCGGGCTGTTGTTGTGGGCGTACTGGTAGTAGACGAAACCCACCGACAGGGTGGCGTCGTCCTCAAAGGTGTAGGTGGTCTTGCTGCCCAGCCATACGCTGCCGGGGCGACGGCTGCCGGCGCCGCTGCTTTCGGCGGTGGCACTGGCACGGTCGGAATGGTGCTTGACCGCATCCAGGGTGGTGGCGCTCGGGTCGTTGTGGAACTCGTCGCGGTAACGCAGCATCACCCGGGTTTCGAGTTGCGGGCTGAAGCGGTAGCCAAAGTTGGCCACTACGCCCTGGCTTTTCGACAGGCTGTAGTCGCGGTAACCGTCGCTGCGGTAGTTGTCGGCATTCAGGTAGTAATCGAACGCACCCTCGACGCCGCCGACACTCAGGCTTTGCTTGTTGTAGCCGTAGCTCCCGGTTTCCGCTCGCACTCGCAGCCCGGGTGCGGTGTAGCCGGTCTGGTTGACGAAGTTGATGGCGCCGCCAAGGCTCAGTGCGCCGTACTGGAAGGCGTTGGCACCCCGCAGGATCTCGGTGTAGTTCACCCCCGAGCCGTTGAGGAATTCGTAGGGTGTGCCGCCCGGGCCGGTGATCGGCAGGCCGTCGAACAGGAACTTGATGCCCTCACGGAAATACCCCGGCGAGGTGTTGGCGCCCGAGCCACGAATGGAAATCTTGGCCGCGTCGTTGCCGCCGGTGGACTGCACGAACACGCCCGGCTGATAGGCGAGGGTGTCCTGCAAGGTGGCGGTGCGTCCCTTGGCCACCTGTTCGCTGTCGACCACGCTGGTGCCGCCTGGCACTTCGGACAGCTGACTTTTGGCTGCCTCAACGGGCGTGATTTTTTGTGCCTCTACTGTCACCGTCTTTAGCCGTGTTCCGGTCGTCGGTGTGACCTCATCATCTGCCTGCACACTGGCGGAAAAAACCAGGGCTGAGCCCAGCCCCACCATCGCCAGCCAAGTTGCTTGCCGCACGGCAAGTGTCAACTTTTGCAACTCTCCCCGAAAGATTGGATCCATTAAGCGTGTTCCTTGTGAATAGATAAAAGAGCCCCAGCTTTCTATTCGAATAGTCATGCCTGTTTCGCTCTGAGCAGTTTCTATGCCAAGACTATTGGCCAAGGAATACGGGCGCTTAGTTAAGGTTAAGTGTTCTGCGGGATACTTTGTTTTGAATCGGTGTTTGATTCTCAACAGTCAACTTTAATGGCTGGAATTGCTGCAGCTGTCGCGAACGCAACAGCTGATAAGCAGTGTGTAAGGCTACCAACAATTCCGGGGTGTATAACGGGTATAACCATATAAGTGTTTGGCAGTGTTCGCCTCGTTTTACAAGGGTTTTGCGCTGGTTTCGTGGTCAATATGGCGTTTCTTGAAGACTGGCATGCTCACTGCATTACACCCCGTAATTGCAAACTTTCAGTGTTCATCGAGTTCCTCTAAGGAAGTGTCATTGATAACCATCCTGAAACTTTCGGCGGTTATTTCGCTGTGCCTGGCAGTCAATGCCTGCTCACCGGCTGCGGCACCGAAACATGAAACGTCTGCGGCTGATGGCACGGTCACCAACGGTGTAGTGACTTATTCGGCGACGGACTTTCATGAGTCGTCACCGGGGCGCAGTGGCGGAACTTTGCGCGTCTCAGCCGCCTCCGACGCCGGCAGTTTCGATGTTCATGCACTGTCTAACGGCAACATCCAGTGGATGGGCCGGATTCTCTTCGATTGCCTGGTGTACCAGGACGAGCAGGGCAATATCAGCCCGTGGCTGGCCCGCTCCTGGGACATCTCCGACGACGGCAAGACCTACACCTTTCACCTGCGCGACGACGTGACCTTCAGCGACGGCGAGAAATTCAATGCCCAGGCGCTGCAAACCAACCTGGAACACATGCGCGACCCGGCGACCAAGTCCCCACTGGCCGCGGCCTATATCGCGCCGTACCTGGATGGCAAGGTCATCGATGACTACACCTTCGAAGCCCATTTGCGCGAACCCTATACGCCGTTCCTGGATGTGCTGGCGCAGTCCTGGCTGAGCATGATCTCGCCCAGGCAGATTCGCGAGGCGCCCAAGACCATCGCCGAGCACCCCATCGGCAGCGGGCCGTTTACGTTGCAGAGCTACACCCGTGACCAGGGCGCGGTGTTCATCAAGCGCCCCGGCTATAACTGGGCGCCACCGGTGACGCGCCACGCGGGCGAGGCCTACCTGGACCGTATCGAACTGAGCTACGTCCCCGAAGCCATGATCCGCTTCACGGCGCTAGAGTCCGGCCAGTCGGATTTCGCGCTTGATGCACCGGCCCAGAATGCCGCCGCCATCCGTGCCAACCCCGACCTGGTGATGCGCAGCCGGATTCGCAAGGGAAACCCGAGCCGCAGCATGACCTTCAACGTCGAGCAGCCACCGTTCGACGATGTACGGGTGCGTCGCGCAGTGGCCAAGGCCATTGACCGCGAAGGGTTGGCGTGGATTTCCGGCTTCGGCGAATACATCGCCAAGGCGGATTTCCTGGCGGCCAACACCCGGTTTTATCAACCCAACAACGACGCCCTGGCCTACGACGTGAAAGCCGCCAATGCGCTGCTGGACGAGGCCGGCTGGACCGGGCGCGATGCCCAGGGCTATCGAACCAAGGACGGGCAGCGCCTGAATGCAACGATGCTGTCCTATGACAACCCGGCGTTTCCCGCCAGCGTTTCGGTGGCCATCCAGGCCGACCTGAAAAAAGTCGGCTTCGAGATGCCCATCGAAATGCTGCCGCTGACCCGCGTGACCGAGAAACGCTACGCCGGGAAGTTCCAGGCGCTGGCGGGCGGTTACTGGCACACCAACACACCCGATGGCCTGTTCGTGCTCTATCACAGCCAGGCCATCAGCACCGACAAGATCATCGGCCAGAACGTCGGGCGCTTCCGTGATGCCGAACTGGATCGCGTGCTCAGCGCCGCCCGCCAATCCCGCGACCCGGTGCAATTGCAGGCGCTCTATGGCGAAGCACAAAAACGCCTGACCGAAACCGTCCCGGCGGTGCCTTCGGTGGAAAGCCAGGTGCTCACCGCGTATGGCCGGCAGGTCCAGGGGGTGATTTTCGATACCTCCCACAACGTACCGTTCTTCACCAGCATCTGGCTGGACCGGGGGCAACCATGAGCCTGTTCAAATCCATCGCCTGGCGCCTGCTGGCGGGCATTGGCGTGCTGTGGGGCGCGGCGACGCTGACGTTCCTCGCGGTCAATTTCAGCGGCGGTGACACGGCGCTGGCAATCCTCGGCGGGCCGGATTCGATGCCCACCCCGGAGCTGCTGGCCCGGGTGCGTGCCGAGTACGGCCTGGACCAACCCCTCATCGTGCAATACGGCAATTACCTGGTGCGCCTGGCCCATGGCGACCTGGGCGAGTCCTATCGCTTGCGCATCCCGGTGCAGCAAGCGATTGCCGAGCAGATCGGCGCAACCATTCAACTGTCCCTGAGCGCGGCATTGCTGGCGGTGGTATTGGCCCTGGTGTGCGCGATCCTCACCGCCAACCGTTCGCGTTGGGTGCGTTCAGCCGTTTCAGGCAGCGAGCTGGTGCTGTCATCAGCACCTTCGTTTGTGATCGGGATGCTGTTGTTGCTGGTGTTTTCGTTTCATTGGCACTGGTTGCCGCCCTCCGGTTCCGTTGGCTGGCGCTCATTGATCCTGCCCTCAATCGCGCTGGCGTTGCCGGTGGCGGCAGTGCTGACCCAGCTGCTGCGCCAGTCCCTGGAAGACACCCTCGAACAACCCTTTATTGCCATGGCCCGTGCCCGTGGCTTGTCCGAAACCGCTGTGCGCCTGCGTCATGCCTTGCGCCATGCGCTGGTGCCGTTGGTGACCCTGGCCGGGTTCGTGTTCGCCAGCCTGCTGGGCGGCGCGGTGGTGGTGGAATTGCTGTTTGCACGCCAGGGCATCGGGCGCTTGATGCTCGATGCCACCAGCAACAAAGACGTGCCGGTGGTGCTGGGCGTGACCTTGCTGGCCGCCACCGTCTATGTGCTGGTGAACCTGGCCGTCGATTTGATCAACCGCTGGATTGACCCTCGGGCCAACCAAGCGTGAGTGCCTTTGAAGAAGGAAAAACCATGAGTGCTTCGATCCCCGCTGAAGTGAGTTATGCCGACTTGCACCAGCGTTTCGCTGACGTATTTGCCCGGATAGCCGACACCGCCGTCGCCCGCGAGCAGCAACGCGAGCTGGCCCATGACGCGGTGGCATGGCTGCGCGAGGCCGGCTTTGGCGCACTGCGTGTGCCGCAGGCCTTGGGCGGCCTGGGTGCAAGCCTGCCGCAGCTGTTTCGCCTGTTGATTGAGCTGGGAGAGGCCGATTCAAACCTGCCGCAGATTGTGCGCGCGCATTTCGGGTTTGTTGAAGGCCGGCTTTCCAGCCGTGACAGCGAGTCCCAAAATTACTGGTTCGCCAAAGTCGTCGACGGCGAGTTGTGGGGCGCCGCCATGGCCGAGCGCACCGACACCACCCGCAACTCGGTGACCCTCAGCGCAGTCGACTCCGGCTGGCAGCTGGACGGCGAGAAGTACTACTGCACCGGCACGCTGTACGCCAACTGGATCGCGGCCGTGGCCCTGGATGGCGAAGATTTTGTCAGCCTGGCGGTACGCACCGACGCGCCGGGTGTCACCGTCGAGGATGACTGGGACGGGTTTGGCCAGCGACTCACCGGCAGCGGCACCACCCGCTTCAAGGCGGTGAACGTACCGGAGCAGCACATTGTGCGGCGCTTCAAGAAAGACGAACTGCGCGCCGAGTCCTACCTGAGCGCTTTCTACCAGTTGTTCCACCTGGCGACCCTGGCCGGCATCGCCAACGCCGTGCTGCGTGACGCCACCGAATTCGTCAAGGGCCGCACCCGCGCGTTTGGTGTGCCGGGGCAATCGAGCCCCAAGGATGACCCGCTGGTGCAGCGCGTGATTGGCCGCTTGTCGAGCCTGGCCTATGCCGCACGCACCCAGGTGCTGGCCGTCGCCGAGGTGCTGCAGGACGTGCACGAAGCGGAGCAGGGCGGGCACGCCACCGAACAGCATTACACAGAGGCCGAGATTCGCGCTTTTCAGGCGCAACAGATCGTGCTGGAACAGGTACTGGAAGCCACCACGCTGCTGTTCGAAGTCGGCGGCGCCTCCGCCACCAGCGAGTCGCGTCGCTTCGACCGGCATTGGCGCAACGCGCGAACCCTGGCCTCCCACAACCCGGCGATCTTTCGCGAACGGGCACTGGGCAACTACTACCTCAATGACGTCACCCCGAACGCCGCCTGGCGCAGCCTGCAAGCCGCCGACGCCGAGCAGCAGGCCGCCCGCGACGAAGCGAGTGCGGTATGAGCCATCAACCCTTGAAGAAAAAAGGATCACCCATGCGTTACCGCC
Source organism: Pseudomonas sp. D8002 (assembly GCF_013385695.1). Lineage (NCBI taxonomy): Bacteria > Pseudomonadati > Pseudomonadota > Gammaproteobacteria > Pseudomonadales > Pseudomonadaceae > Pseudomonas > Pseudomonas sp. D8002. The sequence continues at coordinate 5,036 of NZ_JACAPM010000025.1, read as the reverse complement.
AACTGGGCAACAGCGACATCCAAGTCAGCGTGCTGGGCCTCGGCACCATGACCTGGGGCCACCAGAACACCGAAAACGATGCCCATCAACAGATCGACCTGGCACTGGCCGAAGGTATCAATTTCATCGACACCGCCGAGATGTACCCCACGCCCACCAAGGCCGAAACCTGGCGCACCACCGAGCGTTACATCGGCAGCTGGCTGGCGGCCAGTGGTCGACGTGACGAGGTGATCCTGGCCAGCAAAATCGCCGGCCCGGCCCGTGACCCCAGTAGCCAGCAGCACATCCGCGACGGCCTCAGCCGCCACGACCGGCGCAACATCGTCCAAGCCCTCGACGGCAGCCTCAAACGCCTGAACACCGACTACCTCGACCTTTACCAACTGCACTGGCCCGACCGCACCACCAACATCTTCGGCCAGCGCGAATACCCGTATCAGGCAGACACCCAGAGCGTCGCCATCGAGGAAACCCTGGCGGTGCTGGCCGATCAGGTCAAGGCCGGGAAGGTGCGCCACATCGGGGTTTCCAATGAAACCCCGTGGGGCGTCGCCGAGTTTCTCAAGCAAAGCGAACGCCTCGGCCTGCCGCGCATTGCCAGTGTGCAAAACCCCTACAGCTTGCTTAACCGCCTGTACGAAGGCGGCCTCTCGGAGTTCACCCATCGTGAAGGCGTCGGGCTGCTGGCGTACTCGCCGCTGGCCTTCGGTGCACTCACCGGCAAGTACCTGGGCGGCGCACGGCCCGAGGGCTCGCGGCTGTCGGCGGTGTACCGCACTTTCAATCGCTACGACAGTGCCTCGGCCCAGGAGGCCATCACCGGCTACGTGGAGATTGCCCGGCAACATGGCCTCACCCCGGCCCAACTGGCCCTGGCCTTCATCATCGACAAACCCTTCGTCACCAGCGCACTGACCGGGCAAACCAGCCTGGCGCAATTGCGCGACAACCTCGGCGCGCTGGACGTGACTCTTGGCGATGAGATCAAGGCGCAGATCCAGGCCATCCACCAGCGCATCCCCAACCCCGCGCCTTAGCACCAGGAGCCTGGCATGACGCAAACCATTGAAACGTTGATCGGCAATCGCCCGTTGCGTCTTGTCGGGTTTACCCAACTGCGGCCGGGCCTGGTGCTCGCCGGGGTATTTGTCGGGCTGTTGCTGCTGGCCGCCGTTGTTCCGCAATGGCTGGCCCCGTATGACCCGTTGGAGGCGTCGGCGCGCATGGCGTTCCAGGCGCCGAGCAATGTGCATTGGCTGGGCACTGATGAGAACGGGCGCGATGTGCTCAGCCGATTGATTTATGGCGTGCGTTCGTCGCTGTTCATGGGCCTCGCCGCCACTGCGCTGGGACTGGCCTGGGGCACCTTGCTCGGCTTGATCGCAGGCCTTGGGCCGCGCTGGCTGGACGGCGCCTTGATGCGCGGGATCGACGTGCTGCTGTCCTTTCCCGACCTGTTGCTGGCGCTGGTGATCATCACGTTTTTCGGTCAGGGCACGGCCAATCTGATTCTCGCGATAGGCATCGCTGGCGTGCCGCGTTATGCGCGCCTGGTGCGGGCGCAAACCCTCAGCGTACGCAATGCCGGCTACGTCGAATCCGCCGTCACCCTCGGCCAATCGCAACTGGCGGTGGTGCTGCGGCACATCCTGCCGAATGCGTTCAAGCCAGTGTTGATCCTCGCCACCATCGGCATCGGCGGCGCGATCACTGCCGGTGCCGCCTTGAGTTTCCTCGGCTTCGGCGCACCGCCGCCTGCGCCGGAGTGGGGCGGGATGATGTCCATCGGGCGCAGCTTCCTGGCCAATGCGCCGTGGCTGGTGGCCTGGCCCGCCCTGATCATCACCCTGACCGTTGTTTCCATCAGTGCCATCGGCCGCGAACTCTTGCGCCGCAGCGAAGGAAAGCCTCTATGACGATGAACATCCATACCCTCGGCCCGCTGGTCGATATCCGCGACCTGACAGTACGTTTCGGCCAGGCCGAGCCAGTGTTGCACGGTGTCAGTCTGCAGTTGAGCCGGGGTGAATGCCTGGCGCTGGTGGGGGAGTCGGGGTCCGGCAAAAGCGTCACCGCCCGCACCCTGGCTGGCCTCACCGGCAAGGACGCCCATGTCCAGGCTGCCAAGCTGGCCTTCCAGGGCGTCGACCTGCGCCAGCTCAACGAGCGGGCCTGGCAGCAACTGCGCGGCGCGAGCATCGGCTTTGTGATGCAGGACGCGTTGGGCGCGCTGGACCCGCTGCGCCGCGTCGGTGCCGAGATCGAAGAACCGTTGCACCTGCACACCGCATTGGGCCTGGAAGCGCGCCGCCTGCGGGTGCTGGAACTGCTGCGGGATGTCGGTGTGCCGGAACCGGAACTGCGCGCCAGCCAATACCCCTGGCAACTTTCCGGCGGCTTGCGCCAGCGGGCGCTGATCGCCTCGGCGATTGCCTGCAATCCGCGGCTGATCATTGCCGATGAACCCACCACGGCACTGGATGCCACGGTGCAGGCCCAGGTCATCGCCCTGCTGGAGAGCCTGCGCGGTGAAGACAATGCACTGCTGATGGTCAGCCACGACCTGTCGGTGGTCTCGCGCCTGGCCGATCGCGTGGCCGTGATGCGCCACGGGGTGATCGTGGAGGAGGGCAGCACCGAACAGGTCCTGCAAGACCCGCGTCATCCGTATACCCAACTGCTGCTGCGGGCCGCCAAGGCCGTGCACTTCCAGCCTACGCGCCGGTTGCTCACGGCGGTGGAGCCCGAGCCGGCGCCCCAGGGCGAAATACTGCTTGAAGCACGCGAGCTGTCCAAAACCTTTATCGGCCCCGACGGCAAAACCCGCACGGTGCTGAACCAGGTGTCGCTACAGCTGCGTCGCGGCGAGACGCTGGGGGTGGTGGGCGAATCCGGTTGCGGCAAGACCACCTTGACCCGGCTGATACTCGGCCTGGAAACCGCCGGTGCCGGCGAGGTGTGGATCAATGGCCAGCGCTGGTCCGACCTCGACGCCAGGCAAAAACGCGAAGCCCGGCGTGCGGTGCAAGTGGTGTTCCAGGACCCGCTCAGCTCCTTCGACCCACGCTACACCGTGCAGCGTGTGCTGTTCGAAGCGCTGGTGGTGGCTGGCGTACCGCGTCATGCCCGGCGCGACCGTGCCCTGGAACTGCTGGAACTGGTACGCCTTGATGCCAGCGCCTTGTCGCGCCGGCCGATCGAACTTTCCGGTGGCCAGCGCCAGCGCATCGCGATTGCCCGAGCGTTGGCGTCCGAGCCGCAGATCCTGATCTGCGATGAACCGGTGTCGGCGCTCGACGTGTCGGTACAGGCACAGATTCTCGAACTGCTCGACGACCTCAAGCGCCGCCTCGGCCTGGCTTGCCTGTTCATTTCCCATGACCTCGGCGTGATCAACCACGTCAGCGAGCGCGTGCTGGTGATGAAGGCCGGTGAAGTGGTGGAGTCCGGCTCGGTACGCGCGGTGTTCGACCGTCCGGCCCATGCCTATACCCGCGCGCTGATCGATGCGATTCCGACCCTTGAAACCGACTACACGCCGATCCCGTTCTACCTGAATGTCGCGATCTGACGTATTGGAAAACGTATCTACGAAAGGAGTGCTCCTGGTGCCCAAGCAACTGCACGTGAATTTGTTTGAGATGAACTGCGTCAGCCACATCGTCCATGGTTTGTGGGTGCACCCGGACAACAACCGGCACCGTTTCAATGACCTGGACTATTGGACCGAGCTGGCGCAGTTGCTGGAATACGGCACCTTTGACGGCGTGTTCCTGGCCGATGTGATTGGCACCTATGACCGCTTTCGCGACGGCCCCGAGACCTCGCTGCGTGAGGGCATGCAGATTCCCAGCAACGACCCGCTGCTGGTGATTCCGGCGATGGCCGGGGTGACCAAGAACCTGGGTTTCGGCGCGACCTTTTCCACCACCTACGAACCGCCGTTCGCGTTTGCGCGGCGCATGAGTACCCTCGATCACCTGACCAAGGGGCGGGTGGGCTGGAACATCGTCACCTCGTATTTGCCGAATGCGGCGCGCAACTTCGGGCACGACACTGAGGTGGTTCACGATCACCGCTACGAGATCGCCGATGAATACCTCGACGTGCTGTACAAGCTTTGGGAAGGCTCCTGGGACGATGACGCGGTGATTGTCGACCGTGAGCGTCGGATCTACACCGATCCGGACAAGGTGCGCTATATCAACCACGTGGGGGAACACTTCAAGGTTGCCGGCCCACACTTGTGCCAGCCTTCGCGGCAGCGTACGCCGGTGTTGTTTCAGGCTACGGGGTCACCGGCCGGGATCGAGTTTGCCGGGCGGCATGCCGAAGTGGTGTTTACCGGTGGTAATGATGCGCCGGCGGTGCGGGCGAATATCCAGGCGATGCGGCAGAAGGCGGTTGAGCATGATCGCGATCCGGCGGGGTTGAAGTTTATTGTGATGGCGGGGGTGATCGTTGGGCGGACCGATGAGGAGGTGAGTGCCAAGCTCGACAGTTATCGCAAGTTGGTGAGTGTCGAGGCGTCGCTGGCTCACGGGCAGTCGGCGATTGATTTGACGGCGTATCCGCGGGATACGTTGATCAGTGATCTGGTGAGTCGGCAGGTCAAGGGGTGGGAGAGTTTGAGCCGGTACAAGGCGGACTCCACTGTTGGGGCGGTATTGGCGCAGTTGGGTGGGTTTAATCGCGAGCGGTTTTTTGTCGCGGGTACGCCGACGGTGGTGGCGGACGCGATTGAGAAATGGCTGGATGAGGATGGGATCGACGGGATTAACCTGAGGCAGTATTTGTCGTTTGAGACGGCGCGGGACTTTATTGAATTGGTGGTGCCGGAGTTGCGTCGTCGGGGGCGGTTTCGTGAGCGGTACAACGAGGGGGAGACGTTGCGGGAGCGGTTGTTTGGGGCTGGGCGGGCGCGGTTGCCGGGGGACCACTTTGGGGCGCGTTATCGGGATCCGGCGGCGTTGCTGAAGCCGGCGTTGCCATTGCGGTTTCCGGCGTGAGGTTTGTGTACATATCCGTTGCTG
>NZ_JACAPM010000024.1:411274-447313 GCF_013385695.1 Pseudomonas sp. D8002 | reverse complement strand
TATTTCATTTTCTTCCTTGATGATCAAAATGAGGGGCGGTAGCTCTTAACTTCCTGGTTGTCAGTACCTTGTGACCCACAGGACGAAAGACAAATATCTGAACACGAAAGTCGTCGTGCCGCGCTGGCTTCTTTCAGCCTTCGCTCAGCGTACTTAGCCGGATCATCATCTGGCAGCGGGTTGCCTGCAGCAGATAGAGCTTCGGCGCGCTCTTCAATGAGCAGACGCTCAGGATCGCGAACCGTTTGGTAGGCTCTGCCTGGTACGCGTCGAGTTGTGTCCATTCCCGGCTTCGCAGAAGGCTGATGAATAAGAGCGACTAGATTACTTTTAGAACGATAACAGAACGCTTCGAATAGCGATGCCGAGCTCCGAATCATGAGGGTAGGATGCGTTGCGATCTATGCTTCACAGAGCCTCAGACACCAAGCAAGCGGAGCGCGCAGGCGTGAGGGATGCGAGCCCGCAGGGGTGAGACACGCCTTGGCGGGGCTCGATTCACGGCAGCCTGACGCCGCAGGCGGCATGCCATCAACGCCAATAAGAGGTAACTCAAATGCCCGACGATGAACTCCGAGAGCTGGAAGCCAAGAGGCGAAAGGCTTTGTGGATACTTGCGAACATATCTCCAGGCGATTCGAAGGCGTTCGATGCCTTATCCATCCTTGATGACCTTGAACTTCTAGAGAGAAAAGACTCCCCTCATTCTGACAAGGCGCTTGAGCTCAACCAGGTTCGGGATTGTGTCCCGGTGCAGCATCACCCCTCCGGCATCGACATCATCTTGGAGCAGACTATCCCGCAGCCCTGGCGAGAACGTTTTCTGCAAGCGAGCATCGGATCAACCAGAGTTCCTGACGGGCCCTACGCCACGAACTGGGATAAATTTCTGGCTTGCTGGGAAAGAGAGATGCAACACCTTGAGGCACACAGAGCCGCCTGCAGTAAGCCCAAGCTGGATTGATGCAGACGGAGAAGAGACGTGGAACGAGACGGCGATGACACCGTGTATTGCGATATCCAAATGCCGGTGGCTCAAGGGCGGGAGCTATTGGAGCTAGTGAACGCCCTGCGAGAGTCGAAAGCTCATCCACGTCTCGACAGAGTCTTCGAACACATGCAGTACGAGCTCAGTACGTCCATCGATATCGCGTATAACCCGCCAACTTGGGGGCCTTGGTGTCAGTGAAATCTCGGTGAAGCCATCAGAGCTCTGCGTCCCATGCATCCATAGCCTCGCCCACAATCGCGTACCACTGGAACTCACCGAATTGTAGGGCATTCGCAATTTGCCTGTTGGTACTGCCGTCAACCCAACCTGGGAGGCTCTCCTGACCACCGGAGAAGAGACTAGCCGTCGCCACAGCGTAACAACCGGTACGCGTAGACTGGAGGCACACATAGCGCACAGCAGCGCCGGTCTGAAACCGACGCCACGCCACCACCTCGATACAGTCCATGGCACTCATTGCATCCTCAACGGCGGGACTCGTTTCCTGTTCTACCTGGACGTCCTCCGCCATTTTGAAAGACGTGTTAGGCGCTACTGGTTTGTGGACAAGATGTTTAAGCTGCTCACGGGAGGAAATGATCTGCTCTCGAAGCTCTTCGGGATCGATAGACATGCCGCCCCGGTCGGTCATCTTAAGAGTCTTGAGACTATTCACTGCTAAGATAAAGTCCTGCTCTTGCGCTTTTTCCCGTGCGGTTCTTTTGTCTCGAAAAAGCAACAACAATAGTTTTCTGAGAAAACTCACAAATACCTCCAGCTGAACGCTGAAACTAGATAACTTGGGTAAGGGAACTGGCGCGAATATCTCCTAAATCCCAGGTCGATTAATCATCGCTCGGCGTCAGAATTGCTAAAGTTTCATCAAGCAGCTTTTTAAGTCTCATAGCGTCATTTTTTATTGCGCTCCCCTTATTCGCGATGTCGCGTATGGTTTCCAGATTTGCGCGGAGTGCGGACGTCGCCCTAGAATCTAGTCCACCTATGCCCGTCTTGAGATTAATGAGCTTTTCAAAATGGTTATAGGGCACTTGTGAATGGATGGAAGAATGACCATGTTTTTCCATCGAACGGAGTGCAAATTCAGGCACACCTTTCAGCCCAATTATGCGAGCTATGGCTTTTTCGTTAGGATGCTCTTCGAAGTAGTCAATCCTGTCCTGAGTAACCGATCCATGGCGGAGCATGTGCGGGCTGACAGCTCCCTCAAGGCCAGTAAGTTTTTTAAATCGTGAAAACTCAGCGGTAATGGTGTTTGGCTGGATTGCTTTTCCAGTTTTGGCGCTGGCAAAAAGGGGGGTGCTACCGATGACCTTCATGTTCTTCGAATCTAGAAAAGGCATAAGGTCAAATTTTATATAATCCTCTAGTAATGTGAGAAGAGCAGGGCTTATTTCAACAAGGCGCGTAGATATTCCTCCTCTCTTTGAAGTTCTGAGCAGAATACTCGGAGATAACATATTTTTTGCTTCCCAAACGGCACTCACTAGAATTGGGGCCGCCTCTTCACGCCTTGCGCCTGTCTCTTCAAGAACCAAAAACACCGTTCGTTGACGGCTGCGTATATACTCCCCGGAATTGCTCGTTCGTATCGCATGCTTGATAGTTTTAACTTGGTTACTACTAAGCAGTTTGTTCTTGCTAGATACCGTGCTTTTAACAATAGGTACCTCACTGTGGAACCATGTCTCAACAAACCGTCTGCCGGATGGGGTTTGTATTTGGACTATTTTCTTTACTGCTTGGATCCTCCCCTGCGGGGCTACTAAGTCCAATATATTATAAAGTTTCCCTATGAATTCGAGGAAGTCTAAGGTTTTTCTACCTATAACTCCATTCTGTTTAGGTGAACGTGAACGGTCGCTCGCCGCTCGACTTTCTTGTTTGAGTTCTTTCATAAATTTAACGAAATGATATTCGTTGAAATTATGCAATGACAGGAGGTTGTCATGCGCATATCTTAGAACCCACGTAATCTGGTAACCATACTGAACACTGGTCACGGGATCCAGACCCTCAGCTCTTAACTCGTCAATCCAGCAGTTAGCTTCGAAGCACGCAGAATAGTCCGGCCATGAAATCAAGGCTAGGCCACCACATTTTCTGAACACCGGATTACATCCTGCTTCGGCTGCAATCGGGACTCCGAAGTCATCCCCAGCTCTAACCAACAAGCCGAGGGAGAGTGGATTATCTTTCATCAATATTCGACCCCTTAAACCCGAGTCTATATAGTTCTTGGGCTCTTGCTTTCATGAAGTAATCAGTGCCTGTAGATGACTCAAGTTGCTTTGCACAGGTTGCTAGAAGATGAGCGAGTCTAAAAATCACGGCGTCCCTTACAAAAAGATTTTGCCGCAGGATCAATACCTCAAGTTTTCGATCCCGGTTGTCTATTCTGCGGCCTTCTTTGCTGTTTTTTCCAACATTACTGGATTGAAGAGATCGTCTCAAATCGGCATACGCACGCTTTCTCTGCTTGTCGAGCTCAGCAAAGCCTCCTTCCAGATGCTTGTCTGAAACCCGCTTTAGAGTGCTCATTGAGCTTAAATAAATTGAGCGTTCGGGTATATTGAGCTTTCCCAAGTTAATTTGAGTATTCAATGTTTCAAGAAGTCGATTGTCTGAGTTGTATTCAGAAGGAGCAGCCTGGATGTCTATTAGTAGCCTTAACAGATTTCTAGCCGAAGCAATATTTCTATCGAGATTTCTATCATTTGCCATGCTGGCTCTCACTTACGGTTATTGATATCAGCATCTCATCGCGATCTTCAATTGAGAGAAAAGTGGTATCAATTTTTATTTTTTCATTTCGTATCAGCGATTTATAGTAGCTCTCCAGGCGCTGTCGCTCGATGACCTTGAGTACAGTAGTGGGGGGGAACACGCCGAGTTTATTCAAGAGGTCTTGGACGGCTGCGCCTTGGGTAATAGTTTCTTCGGCTAGATACGCAGATTTGATGTCAATCATTTCTTTATTACCTACTACCGTCGTCAGATATCGATAAATTTGTTTGAAATCCATGTGTCCAAAGTAGTAGCTAAGCACGGAAAGGTTGCCGCGCGTATTCAAGTAAAAGAAACTTACTGCAAACGCTCTTCTCAATTGATGTTGCCTTACGTAGTAACGTCTTTCATTGTAGGAGTCAGTCTGAAAATAATCACAAAGAATATCCAGGTGGCAATTGTATTTTTTGGGATCTGGCTTGTTGATTCCCGGTTTACGCTTTAAAGAGAATCTTCCAAAGCAATTGGAGTTCTTAATTTGTTCAGGAGATAAACCGCATTCTTGATGAAAACGCTCTAGCCTGGAAAGCATGCGTGTAACTAGGGGTATGACAGGGATGTCATGAGTGAGCCTGGCTTCACCAATGCCTGTTTTCATTACTAGAGTCGTAATGCAATTATCTTGACCATTTAAATGCTTGAACTTGATGTTTAATAGCTCGGACTGCCGGCGAGCGGTAAAAAACCCTACTGCATACTGAATGCAGCCTAACAATAAATAGTATGTCTGCAAAGCTCCTTCGAGATTACGCATACGCTCTAATGATTGCGCTGCGGCGCCTGGGGTGAAAGTTTTTTTTGCTGAAGCGCATAAGTCCCAGGCTGTAAAAGAAATTGGCGAATTGATATTGGCGGCTGTTTCTTTTAAGAAATATGCATTGGGAGTGAGACCCTCCGTAGCAGCACCTGAAATCAACATGGAAAAGTAATTTAATATGGAGTCGGAATGCGTTTCATAAAATAAGATGCTTTTCCGTAATAGATCAATGGTCATCGTGTGTGGTAGAGTCACATAACTTCCTACTTGGGCAAGAAGTGTTGTATGGTCGTTATTTGCGAGGGTGTCTAAACTTAGGTTGGGGATCTTGAGCTTGCTCTCAGAAAGAAACCGCTGAGACATAAAACCTCTCCGTACCTCATTATATCTTAATGCAGTCGCGCTAGAGTTATCCTGACGAACAGGTATATACGGCAGCTCACGACGATGTCCGTATACCGATTGTATTTCCAACTCATAAGGAAGTGGCCGCATGTGGCCGGCCATAATGCAGTGTGGATAAAGTTCTTTCACTAAGGCTGCTGTCTTGATGTGCCCTGGCCAACTCTCTCCTTCTTTAATTTGATAAAAATTGTTATGGTAGAGCCACACCCGGGCACGAAAAATCTCTTGGTCATCTAATGGAAAGTAACGAGTTTGTGCGCCTGGAATAGGCTCTAGGAATATCGGATTTTTTTGGACGAAATTTTCAAAGTCATAGGGTTGTTCTTCCTTGATTTTATCGAGCATAAATACGCTCAGGGTTTGAGACCAAGAGTAAATAGACTCGTGTGAGCTATTACATTTGAGGAACTCATTCATGTAGCTATTGATAGTCCCCGGAGTTACGAGTCCGAACCCATATTCATATAAGCGAAGAGTTTTTGCGTTCAAAAATAGCTTGTCGATCAACCGAAGTACGCTCCAAAGCCGTTTTTTTGCATTGGTCAACTTCATTTTTCTTATTCGAATGGAGCGCGGGAAGTGTTGTTCATGTATCCATTGTTTAACTAGCTTAAGCAACTCATGGTTGGATTTTTCAGTTAGAAGTGTGCCGTTGCCAACAGGGATGTTCAAATCAATATCGAAAATCTTTTTTCCAAATTTGAAATACAAGACGCCTTCATGCTCACAAGAAAACCAAGGAGAAACAAATCCGTCAACATGTACATTTGTCTTGACGCGTAAATGTTCTGGTAAAGGAGCAAGCACGATTGTCCTTGGAATAACATTACGCATATACAGCATCCTTCACCAATGCCATATCACGATCTTTTAAACCTTCTGCGTATACTTCTTGAAGATATGGATCGGGGTTTTCAGATGAATAAATCCATCGACGTATAGCTCCAGAAAAGGCGGCCCAATATATGCCTTCTGGGTTTGCGCGTGTCGGTTCTAGCTCTATTGCTTGTTCGATGCTCGTGAGAATCGCAATTATACCAGCGTCTATGCCGATGATAACTTCGATGCCGCCAGTTGGGCCGATATCCTTCGTCGGTCGTTTAGGGTATGGCAAATGCAAGGCTTCGCGGAGGTAGTGATCAAGCTCCGCGCGTGTAGCAAAACCTGCTAAATTAGCTGTAGACGGATGGCCATCTAACGCTTGGATGAGCACCCTTGTATTCCACTGTATGATTTCCTGGCGCATAAGCCACAACAACACCAGGTTGGGCACGTAACGCTCCAGAAGTCGCAGGTCGAAGAAAGCGTGGTCTAGATCGGTCGACGCGATAGATAGATCCATATGATCTATCACTTTCAGCACTATGCTGGTGTCTCGGGCTGAGTTAACACTGAGATTGTCCGAAAGATATTTCGCATCCGCTTTGGTGAGACCCAACATTACAACCATGGATTCTGCGTTGAGAAATTTGGTTCGGCTAGTGCCAGTCATATCTGTCGTTCTAACGCCTGTAGGATGGCCGAATCCTTTACCTGTCATAATGAAAAGTCGGCGATGGAGTTTAGGGCTCACCTGGGTTCGTTTGAGATATGTACGAACTGGATGCGTGAGTCGTATTAACACCCGCACGGCCCAAGCTGTCTCGGAATTAAGTACAACCTTTTGTTCTGGCTTTTTTGCGCGGGGCTTGGCGCCAATGAGGAAATCTTCTTCTACTTGAATTTGACCATCGGCAATAAACGTGTACTTAGGAACCGTGCATTTGTCCAAAAAGGAGTTGGTGATCTCCTCGTGCTTCGCTGCGAGATATATCGTGAATGGCGTGAGCATATGCTGCTTTGGTATGCAGAGCCACTCCGACAATTCTCGGCTGAGAAGTTTAGAAGATCTAGGTTCGAGTTTGGTAAAGTGACGATGGCTAGGATAAAAACCATCTGTCATATATATGCGTGTCGTATTTATCCGTTCACGAATTAGCGATGCATCTGATAAGTCTGACCGTGACGTCTTGGGGAGCGAGGCAGATCCAAACTTCGTGATTCGGAGAAGCTCATCCAACCGCGCCTCAATTGACTGGATGAAATGTTCCGCCCATTTCACAGAGATGGATAGATCCTGACGCATCTGTCGAAATATAGCTTCAATCGCTTTGTCGTTGGTAACGTGCATAGGAATGGGTGTAATTGTCTTGCACTTACAAATAATTCCTCCCTCAATTTTCTTGACGTTAGCTGCCAGTCGTTTTGCTTGCTTGCTGATGTCGCCCGGAATAAGAGGGATGTCGTCGGTTGTTATCCTTCCAGAATGTGGTGCAGCAATAACTTGGTGTGGTATCAGATACCCTACCATGAAAGTTCTAAAATGCGCATTCCAGTCATTGATTAGAACATGTTGAGAGCAAGGCCTAGCCCCTGATTCTTTTTTTCCTAGGTTGTATTGAATATGGAAATTGGCGAGCTGCTCGACCAATTTTGAAAACGTGCGGGTATCTAATAATTCTGCTTGGGTATATATGCAATGTTCGCTACCAAGAAAGCAAATAAGCGAATCCAAGCATGGAATGGTGGAAGTCGTCCTCTCCGAAAAATATTGCGAGCATGCCTCATACAGCCTCTCAGTATAATACCTGCCGTATTTTAGGTAGATGGGAAGTAGTTTCAAGTGCATGCTGTGGCTGTCATTAGATACTGTCCACCCTTGCCACAACCAAACTTTCTCCGGGTTTAGTTGCAAGCTTTCTGAAAGTGCTTTGCAAGCCTCTCTTAAGTCTGAATTTTTCTTCCCCATAATTGTGCCCAGCGAAATAGTTGGCGTGTATTCGTTCAAGCTGCAAACTTTGTCGTGGAGATTGCCTAAATGTCGGGCGTAATCTTCATTTCGCGCCTTAGTGCCGTCTAGTATTTTTCCGCTGAGAATAAGCCCAATGCATTTTTGGAAAACATTAGTGAGAAACTGCGTGCGTATTTGAGTTACTGTCAAATGTATCCCGGTAACTTGAAGGATACACTCTATGACGCACATTATTCTCGCCGACCGGCTTGCTTGCGTTTTTTTCAACGCCTGATTTGCTGCTAATAACTGTATGGCCGCATCAATGTCTAAGTTCTCTTGTGGGTGTTCAGACACAGCGATAAGGCTTTTGATAATGGTCATAGCATAAACCGTTTGGATTTCACCGAACCTTAGCAGGCGACGTTTAGTTTCTCAACACGCTCCTTCTAGCTCAGAGCGGTAATGCGTATGCTCTTGGTTGTTGTTTGGAGCGAATGGCAGATATGAATATTATAAATTGACAGGTTGAATATACTTTAACTTTACCCTTAACTTGTTTTTTTAAGGATATTAGCGCCAGGTTTATCTAGCGATGACCAAGTCAAAGCGCTAAGAGAGCCTTACAGTATGTTTTAAGTATATCCATAGTTATAACTAAGAAGGGACGGTTCAGTCTTCGAAAATCGAGGTGACGAACGGTCGGGAATCGACTCTGGTCGTTCTCAAATGCAGTTCGTGTGTCAGCAGCGACGCATTGGGAGTTACCAAATCCTAGGGCGCAATGCTAGGGCGCGCTTTGAAGTGAATCATCGTTCACATCAGCTCTTTGCCTTGTCAGTCCTACGATACTTAGGCTTAGCGCAAATGAACGACTCCGGGGATAAAGCAATGCACTGAACTCGTCGAGAAACAACACACCGTGATGGGCCAGGGTGATTTCCCCCGGCTGCGGTTTCGAGCCACCGCCCACCAGCGCCGGGCCGGATGCCGAATGATGCGGCTGGCGAAATGGCCGGTGTGGCCAATGGCTCAGCGGCGCCAGGCTGACCACCGATTGAATCGCCGCCACCTCCAGCGCTTCCTGTTCACTCAAGGGCGGCAACAACCCCGGCAGACGGCTGGCGAGCAACGTCTTACCGGTGCCCGGTGGCCCGCTGAGCAACAGGTTGTGGGCGCCCGCCGCAGCGATCAACAGCGCACGCTTGGCTGCCAGTTGGCCCTGCACTTCACTCAGGTCCGGGTAGGGTTTGTTCAAGTACATCAGGCCACTGGAAACGAAGGGCTCGATCGGCACGTGACCGTTCAGGTGCGCCACCACTTGCAGCAGGTGATCCACGGCAATCACCTTCAACCCCGAAGCCAGGCAGGCTTCCTCGGCATTGGCCCGTGGCACGATCAAGGTGCGCCCGACCTTGCGCGCCGCCAGGGCTGCCGGCAACACACCTTTCACCGGCCGCACCTCACCGGACAGCGCCAGCTCGCCCAGGCATTCCACGTTATCGAGGGTCAGCGCCGGTACCTGCACGCTGGCGGCGAGAATCCCCAGGGCAATCGCCAAATCAAAGCGCCCGCCGTCCTTGGGGAGGTCGGCGGGCGCGAGGTTGAGGGTGATGCGACGGGACGGGTATTGCAGCGCAGAATTGAGAATGGCGCTGCGCACGCGGTCTTTGCTTTCCTTGACGGCGGTTTCCGGCAGGCCCACCAGCGTCAGCGACGGCAAGCCGTTGGCCATGTGCACCTCGACAGTGACGGCGGGCGCTTCGACGCCTATCTGGGCGCGGCTGTGGACGATGGCGAGGGACATGCTGGTTCCTTGAAATGAGTGGCCGCTTCCTGCGGTTTTTCAAGGGTAGTTGAGTGATGGCGACGCGCGGCGGCGAGGTTTTACAGAACGTATCGCGCTAGCGGTCCGACGGCGGCACACACAGAAACTCTTTCGCCAGCGTCAACCACGCCTGCGCCGCAAACGACAATTTGCACTGCCGACGCCACGCCAGCATCAGTCGCCAGTTCAGCGCCGGCGACTGTATTTCCGCGATGCTGAACTGGCTCGCATCAAGGGTTTCGCAGAATGCCCGGGGTAGCAGGGTGATGCCCACGCCCAGTCGTACCAGGGAGGCGATAAAGTCCCATTGGCTGCTGCGGCCACTGATCCGCGGCTCAAAACCGGCTTGTGCACAGGCATCAAGTACGAATTGGTTCAGGGTGAAGGTGTCATCGTAAAAGATGAATTCGCAGGCTTGCAGTTCGCTCAATTCCACCGATCTGCGGCCTTGCCAGGGCGAGTCATGGGGCGCGAGCAGGCACAGTGGTGATTCGAACAGGGGCATGGATTCGAATTCGGACCAGATGTCCGCCACGCGCGGCGAGTCCAGGATGGTGCCGAACTCCAGCGTGCCCTGGCGCAGATCCTGGATGGTGATATTGCCGCCGCTTTCAAACAGTTTCAGTTCGATCTTCGGGTAACGGGCGTGATACTCCGCAAAGATCGGCGCCAGTGCGAGGTGGGTAGAGGGCGAAAGCCCCATGCGCAGGGCGCCGCGCCCGACATGCTGCAAGTCTTGCAGCTCTACCGTCATTTCATCGTGCAGCGCGATCATTTCCTTGGCGCGCTTGAGCACAATTTCCCCGGCGTCCGTCAGGGTGAAGCGTTTTCCCATGCGGTCGAGCAGCTTCAGGCCCAGGCTCGACTCCAATTGCTGCACCATCTTGCTGACTGTTGGCTGGGTCAGGTGCAGCTTCACAGCGGCTTTGGTAAAGCTCTGCTGGTCGACGACTTCTACGAAATAACGGAGCGCCCGAATGTCCATCTTGCATTCCAATTTTGCATGGTTTTCATAATATTAATTCATTATATCTTTAAAAAATGGCTGGATAAGATTTGTTACATCTGTTCCCAGCCAGCGCTTCCATGACGCCTTAAGGGCCTTGCCAGACGCTTCCATGGCCAGATTTCTCGCAGTGTATGAATCAAAGGCAACGCTATTTCTGGAGAGCAACTGTGCTTAACAAAACGCGTCATTCTTTTTCCGGTTCTGATGAGATGTCTCAGGGAGCGCGCTTCGTTAAGGAGTTGCTGGCGCAGGCGCAGATCGAGGTCAACGGGCCATCGGCTGCCGATATGCAACTGCACCACAGTGCCACATTTGATCTCGCCCTGGCCAAGGGCAATCTTGGCCTTGGCGAAGACTACATGGATGGCGGCTGGGACGCCGAGGCACTTGATGAGTTTTTTTACCGCCTCATGCGCTCCGGCGTGATCGACCAGGCCAACCCGGCCACCTTGTTGTTTCACGCGTTCAGCTCCCGCTGGCTGAACCTGCAAAACAAGAAACGCGCCTGGCAAGTCGGCGAAGCACATTACGACCTCGGCAATGACTTCTACGCACGCATGCTCGACTCGCGCATGACCTACACCTGTGGCTACTGGAAAGATGCCACCACCCTGGAGCAGGCGCAGTTCGCCAAGCTGGACCTGATCTGTAAAAAACTGGGGCTCAAGCCGGGCATGCGCGTGCTGGATATCGGCTGTGGCTGGGGCAGTTTCATGAGCCATGCGGCCGAGCACTATGGGGTCGAGTGTGTCGGCGTGACCATCTCCAAGGAGCAGGCGGAGTGGGGGCGGGCCAAGTATTCACATCTGCCGATCGAGTTTCGTCTGCAGGACTATAGGGATATCGACGAGCAGTTCGACCATATCGCCAGTGTCGGCATGTTCGAGCATGTGGGGCGCAAGAACCATCGGGCGTATATGGAGGTCGCCAACCGCTGCCTGAAAGACGATGGGTTGTTCCTGCTACACACTATCGGCAAGAACCAACGCAACAGCACGCCGGATCCGTGGATCGACAAATACATCTTTCCCAACGGTGATTTGCCCTCGATCGGGCAGATCGGCGACGCCATGGACGGGTTATTTGTTGCCGAGGATTTGCACAACTTTGGCGCCGACTACGACAAGACGCTGATGGCCTGGTGCGAAAACTTCGAGCTGGCGTGGCCGGATTTCGCAGACACCTTTGGCCAGCGCTTCTACCGGATGTGGCGCTATTACCTGCTGTCGTGTGCAGGGGCGTTTCGCGCGCGGGATATCCAGCTGTGGCAGTGGGTATTGTCGAAGAAGGGGGTTGTCGGCGGGTATCAGCGGGTGAGCTGAGGGTTGCAACGGTTTAACGGGGACAGGTGAAACCTGCCCCGGTTGGGACGGCTTATTCGGCGGCAGGCGTCAATCGCGCTTCCAGCTCCGCCACCTTGGCCTCAAGGCTTTCCAACCGCGCCCGAGTGCGCGCCAGCACCACCATCTGGCTATCAAACTCTTCCCGGCTTACCAGGTCCAGCTTGCTGAAACCGCTTTGCAGCAGTGCCTTGAACTGGCTTTCAATTTCATTGCGTGGCAGCGGCGTGTCGCTGCTGAACAGGCGGGAGGCGTGGCCGCTCAGGGCGTCGAGGAGGTCTTTGGGCGCGAGCATGGGAAATCGTCCGGAAAATCTGTTGGCCGGCAGTGTATCACGCAGCGTCTATAGTCTTTTCCAGCCCCTGCGGCGCACGCTTTTCGCGCATGAGGACGGGCGGTCGCGCACCGTTTTCGTGCGTATCTTCGCTGTCGTGGCGCCCGGTAGGTGGGCACAGGCGAACAAAGGACTGATTTCAGTGATTTTTACGGAGCTGGCAAGCTTTCTGCTTAGACGATCATGACCCATGCACTGATGCAGTCGCTGTGACGATGCAGTGCGCCGACGGACCAGCGGTACATGTTTCGTCACCAGTGGTTAGCGAGCGTCGCAATGGCAAATGCCAGGGCGACGAAGCGTTACAAAGCCAGGCACTGCGCTTAGACTTGAGACGGGTTTGTTTTCCTGGGGCAAGTCCACCAATTCGGGAGAGAGTTTTCATGAAGCTAGTCACTGCCATCATCAAGCCGTTCAAGTTGGACGATGTACGCGAGTCACTGTCCGAGATCGGCGTGCAGGGCATTACCGTTACTGAGGTCAAAGGCTTCGGTCGGCAGAAGGGTCACACCGAGCTGTATCGCGGCGCGGAATACGTGGTCGATTTCCTGCCAAAGGTGAAGATTGATGTCGCCATTGACGACAAGGATCTTGACCGGGTTATCGAGGCGATAACCAAGGCCGCCAACACCGGCAAGATCGGTGACGGCAAGATCTTCGTGGTCAATCTGGAACAGGCTATTCGCATCCGTACCGGCGAAACCGATACCGACGCAATCTAAGCCGCCAAACCCCAACGCCCCAGGAGAAAACAATATGACTCTGCGTAAATTCGCAGGGCTAGGAGCCCTGTTGTCCCTCGTAATGCCGGCCCTGGCCATGGCGGCGGACCCAGTACCTGCTCCAGTCCTCAATTCCGGCGACACCGCGTGGATGCTCACGTCCACCGCGCTGGTGCTGTTCATGACCATTCCAGGCCTCGCGCTGTTCTACGGCGGCATGGTTCGCTCCAAAAACATTCTTTCCGTGATGATGCAGTGCTTTGCCATCACCGGCCTGATCACCATCCTGTGGTTCGTGTACGGCTACAGCATGGCGTTCGACACCACCGGTATGGAAGCAGGCGTCGTCAATCTCAACTCGTTTGTGGGTGGCTTGTCCAAACTGTTCCTCTCGGGTGTGACCCCGGCCAGCATCACCGGCCCGGCGGCGTTGTTCCCTGAGGCCGTGTTCGTGACCTTCCAGATGACCTTCGCGATCATCACCCCGGCGCTGATCGTCGGTGCATTCGCCGAGCGGATGAAGTTCTCCGCGATGCTGATCTTCATGGGCGTCTGGTTCACCCTGGTCTACGCACCGATCGCCCACATGGTATGGGGCGGTCCGGGTTCGTTGCTGGGCGACTGGGGCGTGCTCGACTTCGCAGGCGGCACCGTGGTGCACATCAACGCCGGTGTGGCCGGCCTGGTAGCGTGCCTGGTACTCGGCAAGCGTAAAGGCTTCCCAACCACCCCAATGGCCCCGCACAACCTCGGTTACACCCTGGTGGGCGCGGCCATGCTGTGGGTCGGCTGGTTCGGCTTCAACGCCGGCTCCGCTGCTGCGGCCAACGGCACTGCCGGCATGGCGATGCTGGTGACCCAGATCGCTACCGCTGCTGCGGCCCTGGGCTGGATGTTCGCCGAGTGGGTCACCCACGGCAAGCCAAGCGCACTGGGCATCGCCTCGGGTGTGGTTGCGGGCCTGGTGGCAATCACCCCAGCCGCTGGCACCGTGGGCCCGATGGGCGCCCTGGTGATCGGCCTGGCTGCCGGTGTGGTGTGCTTCTTCTGCGCCACTACCCTGAAACGCAAACTGGGCTACGACGACTCCCTGGACGCCTTCGGCGTGCACGGTATCGGCGGTATCCTCGGCGCGATCCTGACCGGCGTGTTCGCCGCACCGTCGATGGGTGGCTTCAACGCCGCTACTACCGACATTGCCGCACAGGTCTGGGTTCAGGCCAAAGGCGTCGGCTTCACCGTCATCTACACCGCTATCGTGACGTACATCATCCTCAAGGTGCTGGACGTGGTGATGGGCCTGCGGGTGACCGAAGAAGAAGAGGCGGTTGGCCTCGATCTGGCGCAACACAACGAGCGCGGCTACAACTTGTAAGTACGCGAAAAAAAGATGCCCGGCTTGCCGGGCATTTTTTTGCCTTGGGTTTGTCTGTGGCTAAAGGTGTATGGGTTTTTTTGCGACTTTGTGATGGGATCCGCACTGCACTTTTCAGTGTGCGAATGTCTTACAGGCATGTAGGCGTATTCGGCACTTTGTTTTTTCCCTGAGCGCGCTAGAATGCGCGCCGATAGGCGGAGAACTGTATGTGGCAACAGACCCTGATAACCCTGCGGGCCAAGCCCCGGGGCTTTCATCTGGTGACGGACGAGTTGCTCGCCGGCCTGCCTGAATTGAAGGCCTGTCGGGTGGGACTGTTGCATTTGTGGCTGCAGCACACCTCGGCCTCGTTGACGGTCAACGAGAATGCCGACCCGGCGGTTCGCCGTGACTTCGAGCGTTTTTTCAATGCGCTGGTGCCGCAAGGCACGGCGGGATATGAACACAACGACGAGGGTCCGGATGATCTGCCGGCGCACTTCAAGGCCAGTCTGCTGGGCTGTCAGCTGAGTTTGCCGGTAAGGGCCGGCCGCTTGGCGATGGGGACCTGGCAAGGTGTTTATCTGGGCGAGCACCGTGATCATGGCGGTGCTCGTAAAGTCCTCGCCACCTTGCACGGTGATGGGGCATAAGCCACTGGTTAACCGGTGGATGTTGATTTTTTTCCGGCGGCCGTCGACAGGCGGCGAAGCTGGGCTATAACTAATCTGCTTTTCGCAAGTCATGAGGTAGAACATGAGCGACGATGATCTGGAAAACGACGACCTCGAAGTAGGCGACGACGACGAAACCGAAGAAGGTCTTGAGGCGGCTGCCGAAGACGTGGCTGACGACGACGGTGGCGACGATGCACCGGTCCCGGCAGCCAAGGGCAAGGCCAAGGCTGCAGTGTCGGTTGACGAGTTGCCGAGCGTAGAAGCCAAGAACAAAGAGCGCGATGCGCTGGCCCGGGCGATGGAAGAATTCCTCGCCAAAGGCGGCAAAGTGCAGGAAGTCGAGGCTAACGTGGTGGCAGATCCACCGAAGAAGCCGGATAACAAGTACGGCAGCCGGCCTATCTAAGGCCTGCTGCTTGCTTGCTGAAAAAGCCCGCCGTCGCTGCGGGCTTTTTCATGGGCGCTACAAAATGGTCAGGGCCAACACCCATCCAAGGATGAAGAGCGTGTGTGGCGAGGGAGCTTGCTCCCGTTGGGGCGCGAAGCGGCCCCTGGTTGGGTCGACGCGGTCTTTCAGAAAGGCCGTCGTGGCTGGTTCAGGGGCCGCTTCGCAGCCCAGCGGGAGCAAGCTCCCTCGCCACAAAAGCCCTTCATCATCAGGTTATGCGTTCCAGCGGGCTAGCACGTCGGGTAGCTCGGTCAGGCTGCGAATCTCGGCATCCGGCAATTTCTCGGCCTCCCAGGCCTTGCCTGCCGGGTTGAACCACACCGCCCGCAGCCCCGCCTGCTGCGCACCGGCAATGTCATCCCCTGGATGGTCACCCACATGCACTGCCGCGCGCGGCGCTACGCCACCGCGCTGCAAGGCCTCCTGGAATAACCGTGCATCCGGCTTGGCGATACCAATGTCTTCAGCCCGGAGTGCAAAGTGGAAGTAGTCCGCCAACCCCACACGTTGCACATCGGCATTACCGTTGGTAATCACCCCCAGCAGATAGTCGCGGCGCAGTGCTTGCAGCATCGGTTCCGCTTCGGGGAATACGGTGAGTTGATGCCGGGCATGGATGAACGCTTCAAAGCACACATCCGCCATCTGCGCCGCTTCCGGCAACGGGTACCCGGCTTCCTCGAAGGCGTATTGCAGCACCTTGTGACGCAACACGCTGATGCGATATTTCAGCTCGGGATGACGCTCCAGCACCTGCTGGCGCAGGCTGGCAAACTTCTCCAGGGGCAAGTCGCCCACCTTGGTGGCGTGGGTCGCCAGCCACTCGCGCATCGATGCCTCGGCGCTGATGATGACCGGCACGTTATCCCAGAGCGTATCGTCCAGGTCGAAGGTGATCAGCTTGATGCTCATGAGTCACTGCCCTTAATGCGTTTGGCCCGTGGATGGGCGCTGTCGTACACCGTTGCCAGGTGCTGGAAGTCCAGGTGGGTGTAGATCTGGGTGGTCTTGATGTCGGAGTGGCCCAGCAGTTCCTGCACCGCACGCAGGTCCTGGGAGGACTCCAGCAAGTGGCTGGCAAAGGAGTGCCGGAGCATGTGCGGGTGCAGGTTCTGCCCCAGCTCGCGCTCGCCGGCGGCCTTGACCCGCACTTGTATGGCCCGGGGCCCGAGGCGCCGGCCTTGCTGGCTGATAAACACCGCGTCGTCCGCCGGGTTGGCCAGGGCGCGCAGGGGCAGCCACAGCAGCAAGGCTTCGCGGGCCTTCTTGCCCACCGGCAATACGCGGGTCTTGCTGCCTTTGCCGAGCACTTGCACCAGGCCATCCGCCAGGTCCAGTTGATCGAGGTTAAGCCCGGTCAGTTCCGACAGGCGCAGGCCCGAGGAGTAGAAGAGTTCGAGGATTGCCTGGTCGCGATGGGCCAGGAAGTCGTCCTCCACGGCGCCATCGAGCAATTGCAGGGCGCGATCCGTGTCGAGGGTCTTGGGCAGGCGGCGTTCGCCCTTGGGCGGCGCCAGGCCGTTGGCCGGGTCGTGGTCGCACAGGCCTTCGCGGTTCAGGTAGTGATAGAGGCCGCGTACCGCCGATAGCAGTCGCGCCAGGCTGCGGGAGGATTGGCCTTGCTGGTGCAGGCGGGCGATCAGGCTGCGCAGACCCTGGATGTCCAGGGCCTTCCAGCTGCCGATGTGTTGTTTCTCGCAGAACGCCAGGACCTTGTTCAAGTCCCGCCGGTAGGCTTCCAGGGTATGCGGCGACACCTGGCGCTCGCTGCGCAGGTGAGCGCAGTAGGCGTCCAGTTGTCGTTCCATGGCTAGCGCACCGCGCGCAATGCGCTGGTGAAGCGTGGCAGGACGCGGCCCAGCACTTCGGCGATGTAGCTCAGGAACAGCGTGCCCACCGAGCTTTTGTAATGCTGTGGATCACGGCTGGCGATGGCCAGCACGCCATGCAAACCTTGATGACTGAGGGCAACCACGGCGGTGGAGCCGATCTGCTGGCGCTGCTCGGCGCCAAACAGGAAGTCCAGTTCATGCTCGCGCAAGGTGCCGCTGATGGTCTTGCCTTCGGACAGCAGGCCGCCAATCGCGGTCTGAGCATCGCTGCCGCTGACCCAGCGACCCACCGGCATCGGGTTGTCGCTGAACAGGATCAGGCTGACAAAGGGCACCTGGAAATCCTGGCGCAGGCTGTCTTCGACGGCGATCACCGCTTCTTCCAGGCTGGCGGCGTCCATCAGGGTCAGGACCAGGCGGCGAGTCTTGTCGAACAGGCGGTCGTTGTCGCGGGCCACATCCATCAGCTGCGAGAGCCGATGGCGCATCTCGATATTGCGCTCGCGCAGGATCTTCATCTGCCGCTCCACCAGCGACACGGTATCGCCGCGCTGGTGGGGAATACGCAGGGCCGGCAGCAGTTCTTCGTGTTCGACGAAGAAGTCCGGGTTAGCCTCCAGATACGCCGCAACGGCTGCGGCCTCCAGACTTTCGCTTGGGGATGCTTGCGCGGGTACTTGAGGCTTATCAGTCATTAGATTTGCTCACTCATAGACGGACCTGTCCTTCGTAGACGCGGGTGGCCGGGCCGGTCATTTTCACCGGTTGGCCGGGGCCTGCCCATTCGATGGACAGGCGTCCACCGGGCAGGTCGATCAGCAGCGGCGAATCCATCCACCCCTGGCTGATCGCGGCTACGGCAGCGGCGCAGGCGCCGGTACCGCAAGCCTGGGTTTCGCCGGCCCCGCGTTCCCAGACGCGCAACTGCGCACGGGAACGGTCGATGACCTGCAGGAAGCCCACATTGACCCGCGCGGGAAAGCGCGGGTGGTTTTCGATCTTCGGCCCCAGTTCGTGAACCGGTGCGCTGTTGATGTCATCCACCCGCAGCACGGCATGGGGGTTGCCCATGGACACGGCAGCCAGGTTGACGGTCTTGCCGTCCACATCCACCGCATAGCTCAGGGCTTGCTCGGTGGCCTGGAACGGAATGTCCGCCGGCACCAGCCGTGGCGCGCCCATGTTGACGCCGATCTGGCCGTCGCTGCGAATATCCAGCTCGATGATGCCGCTTTTGGTCTCGACGCGAATCTGCCGCTTGGCGGTCAGGCGCTTGTCCAGGACAAAACGGGCGAAACAGCGGGCACCATTGCCGCACTGTTCCACTTCGGAGCCATCGGAGTTGAAGATCCGGTAACGGAAATCCACTTCCGGGTTACTCGGCGCTTCCACCAGCAACAATTGGTCGAAGCCGACACCGGTGTGCCGGTCGCCCCACAGCTTGGCGTGCTTGGGCAGGATGTGCGCGTGCTGGCTGACCAGGTCGAGGACCATGAAGTCATTGCCCAGCCCGTGCATCTTGGTAAAACGCAGCAACATGACCTTACTCCGGCAGCAGGCTTTCGCCAGCAAACAACTCGGCTACCGTCTCGCGGCGACGCACTTCAAACGCTTGATCACCGTCCACCAGCACCTCGGCGGTACGCCCGCGGGTGTTGTAGTTGGAGCTCATGACAAACCCATAGGCACCGGCCGAATGCACGGCCAGCAGGTCGCCTTCTTCCAGGGCCAGCTGACGTTCCTTGGCCAGGAAGTCGCCGGTCTCGCAGATCGGGCCGACGATATCGTAGCTGCGGCCTTCGCCTGCGCGTGGCTTGACGGCCGTCACATTCATCCAGGCCTGGTACAGCGCCGGACGGATCAGGTCGTTCATCGCCGCGTCGACGATGGCGAAATCCTTGTGCTCGGTGTGCTTGAGGTACTCGACCTGGGTCAGCAGCAGGCCGGCGTTGGCGACGATGTAGCGGCCCGGCTCGAACATCAGCGTCAGGTCGCGGCCTTCGAGGCGCTCGCGCACGGCCTTGATGTAGTCGGACACCAGCGGCGGCTCTTCATCGCGATAACGCACACCCACGCCGCCACCGAGGTCGATGTGGTGCAGGTAGATGCCGCACTCGCCGAGGCGGTCGACCAGCGCCAGCAGGCGGTCGAGGGCGTCGAGGAACGGTGGCAGGCTGGTCAGTTGCGAGCCGATATGGCAGTCGACACCCAAGACTTCCAGGTTCGGCAACTGCGCGGCGCGGATGTACACGTCCTCGGCGTCGGCAATGGCGATGCCGAACTTGTTCTCTTTGAGACCGGTGGAAATGTACGGGTGAGTGCCGGCGTCGACGTCCGGGTTGACCCGCAGGGAGATCGGCGCGCGAACGCCCATCTCGGCGGCCACCACTTGCAGGCGCTCCAGCTCGTCGGTGGATTCGACGTTGAAGCAGTGCACGCCAACTTCCAGGGCGCGGCGCATGTCTTCGCGGCTCTTGCCGACACCGGAGAACACAATTTTGTCAGCCTTGCCGCCGGCGGCCAGTACACGCTCAAGCTCGCCCCGGGACACGATGTCGAAACCGGCGCCCAGGCGCGCCAGGACATTGAGTACACCCAGGTTGGAGTTGGCTTTTACGGCGAAGCACACCAGGCTCGGCGTGCCTTCCAGCGCATCGGCAAAGGAGCGGTATTGCGCTTCGATGTGGGCACGGGAGTACACGTAGGTCGGGGTACCAAAGCGCTCGGCGATGGCGGACAGCGCGACACCTTCCGCGAACAGCTCGCCGTCCCGGTAGTTAAAAGCGTCCATGATGTTCCCTTAGTAGGTGTCGTGCTTGTGCGCTTTGGTTTGCGACGATTGCGCCTGTTCATTCGGGTCTTTGCTGTCATCGGGCAGATACAGCGGGCCTTTTTGACCACAGGCACTAACGAGGCAAGCGACCGCGACGAGCGCAGCAAGGGAAGAGATCAGGCGCTTCATGGCGAAATCCTTGAATATGCATTAATTGCGCCCGAGTATACCGACCACCCGCCGGATTGCCTATGCGCCGAAATACCCGTCCGGCGGGGCTTTGCCGAGTTTGTTGCGATTGTGCTTACACCAATCGAGGATAATTCACACGGCTGTGGGTAATGAAATCAGTATCCTTTGCAATCATGATGGCGCGTCCGTATTGTGCGGCGCTTGAGCGAGACCAGACACTTTTCGAGGTTCCCACAATGAGTTTGACCGAAGCCCGTTTTCACGACCTGGTGGATGCGACCCAGCAAGCGCTGGAGGATATTTTCGACGACAGCGGCCTGGATGTGGACCTGGAGAACTCGGCCGGTGTGCTCACCGTCAAGTTTGAAAATGGCACCCAATTGATTTTCAGCCGCCAGGAGCCCCTGCGTCAGCTATGGCTGGCGGCGCGTTCCGGTGGTTTTCACTTCGATTACGATGAAGAAGAAAAACGCTGGACCCACGACACCACCGATGAGCTGCTGAGCGAAATGCTCGCGCGCCTCACCCAGGAACAAGCCGGCGTCGAGCTGGACTTCGACGAGATCTGATCGTGACGCAGCCCGTTCCCGTACGCCCGCCCAAGCCGCTGTTCAGCAATGTCAGCCCGGCGGTGCCGTCACCTTGTATCAGTTTATGTCGGCTGGATGAGCACAAAGTCTGCCTCGGTTGCTTCCGTCATGTGGAAGACATCCGCGAATGGCGCTCTGCCGACGATGCGCGACGCCGCGTGATCGTCGCCCAGGCCGAGCAGCGCAGGACCTGCGCCTGAGGCCGTCTTGTTTATTTATTGTGCTGTGGTAGTGTCCGGATACACCTCAACTCATCGAGGTCCGTGAGAACCCCGCCTTTTCCTGGCGGGGTTTTGCTTTTTTGTGCAGAAAAAAGGAGTCTGCCTGAATCATGACCGCACCTTCCATCATCCTCACCCGTCTTGACGTGCAGCGTCTTGAGCAACTGATCGACCGTGTCGGCGAGGCGTCGCCGGGCGTTGAAGCCCTGCAACACGAACTCGACCGCGCCGAAGAAGTGGTTGGCCACGATGAAGTGCCTGCATCTGTCGTGACCATGAACTCCAGCGTGCATTGCCGTGAACAAGGCAGTGGCAAGGACTATCACCTGACCCTGGTCTACCCCAAGGACGCGAACGCCGACGAAGGCAAAATCTCGATCCTGGCGCCGGTGGGCAGTGCATTGCTGGGCCTGCAAGTCGGCCAGCACATCGACTGGCCAGCACCGGGTGGCAAGACCCTCAAGCTTGAATTGCTCGGCGTCGAAGGCCAGCCGAAAGACGGTGGCGCCTTTCCTCTCTAAACCTGGTTCAGCGCTTCATTGAGCGCCAGTTCCAGATCAGCCTTGTAGCGCAGGTACAGATTGCTCGGGCTTTGAACATCACCGAGCAGGCCGGACAGGTCCAGATCGGTGATGTAGCAGCGGTAACGCTCGGCTTCCCGGCGTTGCCCGACGATTTGCTGGGCGACCACCGCAAACAGTTGGTCGCCAAATTCCAGCTCGGAAAACTCCCGTTGATTGCAGTACAAGGTGATCCCCACCTGGCCCGGTGCTGCCTTGCCGATAATCGCCTGCACGTCGTAGAACGGCTTGTTGGCCGGGGTTTGCGGCGCTGGGCGCGGTTCGGCCCGCCGTGCACGGCCGCTGCCTGACGGCAACAGCTGGTAATACAGGATTTGCACCGCGCCGAAGGGCTGTTGCGGGTCCAGCGGCAGCAGCGCGTCGCGGCGATAAATGATCGACTGCAGGAAGCGCTGCAACGGCACCAACAGGCTTTGCTCGTCGTGGAACGGCAGGTGTTGCTGCCAGAGCGCGTTGAACTCATCCAGCACGTACAGCTCGGCAACTCCGTCGTTGATCCGGTAGAACACCTGCACACAGTCGGGCAGGCCCATGGGCAGCAGCAGCGCCAGGTCGTGGTCTTCCAGGGCCATGGTGTCCAGGTGCAGCGGGCTGTAGCTGGCCAGTTCCTCACTGAGGTAGGCGATCAGCGCGTCCTGGGTCGCCAGTGACACATGGTTGGCCTGGCCGGGTGTCAGCTCCATCACGTGGTAGTGCTGCTGCACCTGCACCAGGTAGCGATGGTTTTCCTGGCCCAGCAGCAGGTTTTGCGCAGTGTCGAAGATTTCTTCCACGCGATGGGCAATGAACTGCGCGCGGTTGTGGCAGAAACAGCGCACCCGCAAGCGCGGCAAGTGATTGGGCGGTAGCTGATTGAGGTAGTCGCGCAGGCAATCGAGCAGCGCGTGGGGGCCGTCATAGCGGCTGACCATCACCTCGTTCCAACTGTTGAGCGTGACCTGGTCCAGGGTCAGCACCAGGTTTTCCCGTACGCCCGCGTAACTCAGGGAGTCGGTGCGCTCGGTGGTCATCAGGATGTTCAGGTCGCGATGATGCTTGAGCGGGTCGACCCCGACGTTGATCAGCAGCAGCACTTCCTCGGGCACTGCCGAGCGCAGCAGGCGGTCTTCATCGACGCTGGCCAGGGGCAGGACGACGGTTTGTTGCAGGCTGCCCAGCAGGTTGAACAGCTCGAATTCGGTCATGTCACTGCTGCCGGGATGCAGCGCCAGGCGGGTACTGCTGTCGATCACGCCGTTGCGGTGGCACCAGGTGAGCATTTCCAGCAAATCGCGGCTGCGCTTGATCGGCGCGAAGTGCTCCCATTCCAGAGCGGTCAGGCTGCCGTTGTACAAGCCCCAATGATGCTGGCCGGGCTCTTTGCGGTTGGGCGACTGCACCAGGGTCAGGGTGTCTTCGGCAAGGTCGGGCGCAATGCCGGGGTTGATGAACTCGACCTTGCCGGCCTTGCGCTCGAAGGCGGCGTACAGGCGCCGGCCCAGCACATTGAGATCGCGCTTGTTGATCAGGCTGACGGTCTGTTCGGTGCGGGCAAACTGGGTCAGGAAGCGATAGCTGTAGTTCAGCTCGTTGACCAGCGCCCGGCGCTCGGAGGCCACCTGGCGGACTTTCCATTGGCTGCGGCTGTCCAGCAGGGCCAGTTGGCGCTGGTCCCAACCCCATTCGCTGGCCAGGCGCTCCAGCAGCAAACGCTGCCACCCGGTGCGCTGGCCCGCGCTGAGCTTGCGGTTGACCTTCAGGTACAGGCTGCGCCGCACCAGTTCCAGGCGTTCCGGCTCATTACGGGCCTTGAGGTACTCCTCGATCCGGCGGTAGACGACGATGTACGGGTCCAGTTCGTCCAGGTCCAGCTGATTGGCAAACACAGCGCGCTTGAAGCGCAGGCTCAGGCACTGCACCTTCGGGTGCTCGCTGGCGTAGACCTCGGTCAGCAGGAGTTTCAGTACTGATTTGTAGGGCGATTCGATGCCCTTGAACAACTGCCACAAGCCGGCACCGATAAATTCACCCGGCGGGATGTGCGCCAGGTGGCCCAGGTCGAGGGTTTCATCGGCGCGAATAAAGCGTTTGGAAATCAGCGCGTGGGTGAAGTCGGCATAGCGGGTTTCTTCGTACACCGGCACCAGCCACCAGATCGGCGTGCGCCCGGCCAGCCAGATGGCGGTGCGGTAGAACTCGTCCAGCAGCAGGTAATGCTGGCTGGTGCCGCAGTCTTCTGAACTCAGTTGGCTGTCGCGCTCGCCCTGGATAAACCGCGTCGGCTCGATCAGGAAGAAGTGCGCCTCGGCGCCCATGCTCAGGGCCCAGGTTTCGAGCAGTTGGCATTTCTTGCGCAACTCGGCCAGCTCGTTCTCGCTGAGATCGGCCGCATGGCAGACCCACACGTCCATATCACTTTGATCGGCCTGGGCCAGGGTGCCCAGGCTGCCCATCAGGAACAGGCCATGAATCGGCCGCGGTGGGTTGCCGTGGCGGGGCTTGTAGGAAAACGTGCGGGTCAGGCGCTGGGCCTCGGCCAAGGCTTGCGCGTCGGGTTCAAAATTCGACAGGCCGGCCGGCGTGCTGCCCGACACATAGCCCGGCAACAGCGGGTGATTCACGTGGAAAAACAGCGGCAGCAGGGTCAACACGCTTTGCTGGCGTGGCGTCAGCCCTTCGACGGCCCGGGCCATGCGGCCTTCGTTCAGGGCCAGAAACCGCGCGCGCAACTGGGCCAGCACCTTGCGGTCGATGCCTTCGTCCAGGTCGGGGCGGATTTCGTGGGTGCGGGTCATGTCGAACTCGGTGGCTCGCAGGGCCCGACGTGGGCGGCCGTGTTGGAGTTTACAGCCAGTAGCGTAGGAGGTTTAGAGGGAATTTGTTTTTGACGCCGGAATTTTATCCCGGGCGCGGGAGTGCCCGCGGAATCCGTGAAAAGAGGATCCCGTGGGCGATACGAGGTGTCAGGCGGCTTCTTTGGCGGTCGTCAGAATAGTCAGCAGGCTTTGTGCGTGTTCGGCAGCGTCCCGGCCGAGGCTGGTGAGGTAACCACCGTCTGGCTGGTCGATCAGGTCTTTATCAAACAGGCGCCGGGCGGCGGCAATGGCAGTGGGAGCGGCAGTCTGATGAACTTTCAGACCTTCCTGGGAGCTGCCCAGGTTGAAGAGTGCAAGGATTTCCAGTTCGGCAACCAACTCAGGGGTATACGACATAAGGACTCCAGACTTTCTAGGAATTTTTAGACGTTAGCAGCCATAAGGTGAACGCACTTGGGCGAGCTGTCCAGTCGGAACTCATGCGGTGTTGATGTGGGGCAGGATTGTGGCCAGCAAGAGTTTGCTGGCCAGCGCGGTGTGAGGCTTATTGCTTCTCGGGCGGCAGCTCCGGCAGCGCACGCAACGCAGTTTCATACCATTCGGTATTGAAGGCGCGATCTTCTTCGAGCAGCGCGTCAATTTCGATGGCGAGGACGTGGGCCATCATTTGCAGGATGTCTTCGCGCTCGTAGCCCACCAGGGTCAGCTTGTTGAACGTGGCCTTGGCGGCGGGCGGGTTGTCGCTTTCGATCTGGTTTTCGATCGCTTCAATCAAGGTGGTCTCGGCGAACTCTTCTTCGTCGTTGTCGATATCGGTTGGCTCGCTCATGGCAGGCTCCTGGAGGAAAGGGCGCCAGTCTACCCCCATTCACTCGGCTGATGCTGCTGGCCAGGCGCGGCCTCCCGATCTATAACCACTGCTGCCAACCCCGTACACGGCCTGGAGGCTTTGTGATGCTCAAGCTTTATGGATTTTCGGTC
Source organism: Pseudomonas sp. D8002 (assembly GCF_013385695.1). Taxonomy (NCBI): domain Bacteria; kingdom Pseudomonadati; phylum Pseudomonadota; class Gammaproteobacteria; order Pseudomonadales; family Pseudomonadaceae; genus Pseudomonas; species Pseudomonas sp. D8002. The sequence goes on along the minus strand of NZ_JACAPM010000024.1, from coordinate 421,905 downwards.
AGCAACTACTACAACATGGTCAAACTGGCGCTGCTGGAGAAAGGGCTGCCCTTCGAAGAGGTGCCGTTCTACGCAGGCCAAACCCCGGAAGCGCTGGCCGTGAGCCCGCGGGGCAAGGTGCCGGTGCTGGGTGTCGAGCAAGGGTTTATCAACGAAACCAGCGTGATCCTCGAATACCTCGAACAGACCCAGGGCGGGCGATCGCTGCTGCCGAGCGAGCCGTTCCAGCGCGCCCAGGTGCTGGCGTTGTGCAGGGAAATCGAGCTGTACATCGAGTTGCCGGCCCGGGCGTGTTTTGCCGAGGCGTTTTTCGGAATGCCGGTGCCGGAGGCGATCAAGGAAAAGTCCAGGGCGGAGTTATTGCTGGGGATCGCATCGCTGGGGCGGCACGGGAAGTTTGCGCCGTATGTGGCAGGAGACAGCTTCACGATTGCGGATTTGTATTTTGTGTACAGCGTGGACCTAGCCTGTGCCGTGGCCGGGAAGCTGTTCGGGCTGGATCTGTTGGCTGAGTTGCCGAAGGCCAAGGCGTTGCTGGAGCGCTTGCAGGCGCTGCCGAATGCCCAGCGGGTGGCGGCGGACAAGGAAGCGGCGATGCCGGCGTTTATGGCGATGATTGCTGCGAAGAAATAAAAACTGCTTTTGTGGCGAGGGAGCTTGCTCCCGTCGGGCAGCGGAGCGGCCCCAAAAATGGGACTGCTGCGCAGTCCAACGGGAGCAAGCTCCCTCGCCACAGGTTCAGTGTTCGCCCTTGTTTGCCGGGGTACTTACCTTTGGGTTAGCGGCTGGCGAGCAATGCCTGGCCGCGAACCACGGCAGCCTTCACCTGCGCCGGCGCAGTCCCGCCGACATGGTTACGGGCATTCACCGAGCCTTCCAGGGTCAGCACCGCAAACACGTCCTGCTCGATCTGGTCGCTGAACTGGCGCAGTTCTTCCAGGCTCATTTCCGCCAGGTCCTTGCCGGTGTCCACGCCGTACTTCACGGCATGCCCGACGATCTCGTGGCAGTCGCGGAACGGCAGGCCACGGCGTACCAGGTAGTCCGCCAGGTCTGTGGCGGTGGAGAAACCGCGCAGGGCCGCTTCACGCATGATGGCGTGCTTGGGCTTGATCGCCGGGATCATGTCGGCAAAGGCTCGCAGCGAGTCGCGCAGTGTATCGGCGGCGTCGAACAGCGGTTCCTTGTCTTCCTGGTTGTCCTTGTTGTAGGCCAGCGGCTGGCCTTTCATCAGGGTCAACAGGCCCATCAGCGCACCGAATACACGGCCGCTCTTGCCGCGTACCAGCTCCGGCACGTCGGGGTTTTTCTTTTGCGGCATGATCGAGCTGCCGGTGCAGAAGCGGTCAGGCAGGTCAATGAACTGGAATTGCGCGCTGGTCCACAGCACCAGCTCTTCGGAGAAGCGCGACAAGTGCATCATCGCAATGCTGGCCGCGGCGCAGAATTCGATGGCGAAGTCACGGTCCGACACGCCGTCCAGGGAGTTGCCGCCCACGGCGTCGAAACCCAGCAGCTGCGCGGTGTATTCGCGGTCGATCGGGTAGGTGGTGCCAGCCAGTGCAGCGCTGCCCAGAGGCATGCGGTTGGCGCGCTTGCGGCAGTCCACCAGGCGCTCGTAGTCGCGGCTGAGCATTTCGAACCAGGCCAGCAGGTGGTGGCCGAACGTCACGGGCTGTGCGGTCTGCAGGTGGGTGAAGCCGGGCATGATGGTGCCGGACTCACGCTCTGCCTGCTCCAGCAGGCCTTTTTGCAGGCGGGTGATTTCTGCCAGGATCAGGTCGATCTCGTCCCGCAGCCACAGGCGGATATCGGTAGCCACCTGGTCGTTACGGCTGCGACCGGTGTGCAGTTTCTTGCCGGTCACACCGATGCGGTCGGTGAGGCGGGCCTCGATGTTCATGTGCACGTCTTCCAGGTCGACGCGCCAGTCGAAGGTGCCGGCTTCGATCTCGCCACGGATGGTGGTCAGGCCGTCGATGATGCTGTCGCGCTCGGCGTCGGTCAGCACGCCGACCTTGGCCAGCATCGTGGCGTGGGCGATCGAGCCCATGATGTCGTGGCGGTAGAGGCGCTGGTCGAAAGTGACGGAGGCGGTGAAGCGCGCGACGAAGGCGTCGACGGGTTCACTGAAGCGGCCGCCCCAGGACTGGTTGGTCTTGTCGGTGCTCATGGATTCGCTCGTGATCTGCTGGAAAGAGGGCATGAAAGTGTGGCGCCGATAATAACAGGGTTGCCCCCGGAGGCGACGATGCCGGGGCGGGGCATTTTTATTTGTTTCCAAGATGGCTAAGTGCCTTGCCCCCGGACTCGCGCAGGACGAGACTGGAGCCAGGACCGATCGGGGGGGAAACTTGCGGTCCTTGGTCAAACAAAGCGTGTTTATTGAAACGATATTTGACGATTGAGCAATATCGTCTTCGCCAGCGTCTACAGTTGCACTGATAGAGCTTCGCGCTGACGGAAGGTGCACTGCACCAATGCCGGGCGATGAGGTCGAACTCCAGGCTATCCATTAGAGAGGGGGTGTTCGTATTGTGTATCAGCAAACCCTACGACGATGCCCGAAGGCAGCAGGCTTTGGGCGCGATTGAACAGGTCCGGGTAAATATTGGTGCCACTCTCGGGGCACTTTTTGCCGCTCGCGCTAGTCTTAGCGTGGATCGCCGTGACGGAAGTCACCGCACCTGTCTACGCTATCCTTGTGCGAGACTCACGCAGGAATCCAGCGCAATATGAATGTCCTGATCGTTGATGACGAACCCCAAGCCCGCGAGCGACTGAGCCGTTTGGTCAGTGAACTCGAGGGTTACAATGTCCTTGAGCCGAGCGCCACCAGTGGCGAGGAAGCCTTGGCCCTTATTGACAGCCTCAAGCCGGACGTCGTGTTGCTCGACATCCGCATGCCGGGCCTTGATGGCTTGCAGGTGGCTGCCCGCCTGAGCGAGCGAGAGTCGCCGCCTTCGGTGGTGCTGTGCGCCTCCCAGGATGAGTTCTCTTCCGAGGCCCTGGATGCCAGCGGCGCCAGTTTCCTGGTCAAGCCGATCAATGCCGATGCGTTGCTTCGCGCCTTGAAAAAGGCCGAGCGTCCCAATCGTGTCCAACTGGCAGCCTTGACCCAGCCCGCAGCCCAGGGCGGCAACGGGCCGCGTAGCCATATCAGCGCCCGTACCCGCAAGGGCATCGAGTTGATTCCCCTGGACCAGGTAGTCTACTTCATCGCCGATCACAAGTACGTGACCTTGCGTCACGAGGCTGGTGAAGTGCTGCTCGATGAGCCACTCAAGGCGCTGGAAGACGAATTTGGCGACCGCTTTGTGCGCATCCACCGCAATGCGCTGGTGGCCCGCGAGCGAATCGAGCGCCTGCAGCGCACGCCGCTTGGGCATTTTCAGCTGTTCCTGAAGGGCCTCAATGGCGACGCCCTGATCGTCAGCCGGCGCCATGTCGCCGGTGTGCGCAAGATGATGCAGCAGCTTTAGCCCGAGGGCTGACGCGAGCTTCACTGCCCATATCCCGGTGCGACGCGGCCAGGGAGGCCCCGCACTTGCTGATTCAAATCAAAGCGCATTTGCCTGAGCTGTTATTATCTGCCGTATCTATTCAGTACGGATTGATCCATGTCCTCTCGCGAAATCCGCATCGCCACCCGTAAAAGCGCCCTGGCCTTATGGCAGGCCGAATACGTCAAAGCACGCCTTGAGCAGGCTCATCCTGGCCTGAAGGTGTCCCTGGTGCCCATGGTCAGTCGCGGCGACAAGCTGCTTGATTCGCCACTGTCGAAAATCGGCGGCAAGGGCCTGTTCGTCAAGGAGCTGGAAACCGCGCTGCTGGAAAACGAAGCCGACATCGCCGTGCACTCGATGAAAGACGTGCCCATGGACTTCCCTGAAGGCCTGGGCCTGTTTTGCATCTGCGAGCGCGAAGACCCCCGCGACGCCTTCGTTTCCAATACCTATGCCTCCCTGGATGAGCTGCCGCTGGGCAGCGTCGTCGGCACCTCCAGCCTGCGTCGCCAGGCGCAGTTGCTGACCCGCCGCCCGGACCTGCAAATCCGCTTCCTGCGGGGCAACGTCAATACTCGCCTGGCCAAGCTCGACGCCGGTGAATATGACGCGATCATTCTCGCGGCAGCCGGCTTGATCCGCTTGGGCTTTGAAGACCGCATCACCTCGGCCATCAGCGTCGAAGACAGCTTGCCGGCCGGCGGGCAGGGCGCTGTGGGCATTGAATGCCGCACCGCCGACAGCGAAATTCATGCGCTGCTCAAGCCGCTGGATCACCAGGACACCGAAATTCGCGTCACCGCCGAACGTGCCCTGAACAAGCACCTCAACGGTGGCTGCCAGGTACCGATCGCCTGTTACGCCGTGCTTGAGGGCGAGAACCTCTGGCTGCGTGGCCTGGTGGGCGACCCGAGTGGTGGGTTGTTGCTCACCGCAGAGATTCGCGGGCCGCAAAGCGAGGCCACCAGCCTGGGTATCAAGGTCGCCGAGGAACTGCTGGAAAAAGGCGCCGGTGCCATTCTGCAAGCGGTGTACGGCGAGGCCGGGCCGCAGTGATGCAATGGCGTGTGCTGCTGACGCGGCCTGCCGAGGAGTCGGCGGCCCTGGCGGCGACGTTATCCGAAGAAGGTATTTTCAGCAGCAGCCTGCCGTTGCTGGAGATTGAAGCGCTGCCTGTCACGCCTGAACAACAGGCGGTCTTTCGCGAGCTGGACCGCTATTGCGCGGTGATCGTGGTGAGCAAGCCGGCCGCGCGCCTGGGCTTGCAGTTGTTGGCTCAACACTGGCCGCAACTGCCGGCGTTACCGTGGTTCAGTGTCGGCGCTGCTACGGCGCAGGTGTTGGCCGAGCATGGCCTTGATGTCAGTTATCCCCACGACGGCGACGACAGTGAAGCCTTGCTTGAACTGGTCGCCTTGCGCGAGGCTATCTCGAAGCCCGGCGCCCGGGTGCTGATCCTGCGGGGTGAGGGCGGGCGGGAGCTGCTGGCTGAGCGTTTACGCGAGCAAGGTGCTAGTGTCGACTATCTGGAGTTGTATCGCCGTTTCCTGCCGGACTACGACCGTGCAACGCTGACCCAGCGCATAAACGTGGAACGCTTGAACGGCGTGGTGGTCAGCAGTGGGCAGGGTTTTTTACACCTGCAAGCGCTGGCCGGTACAGATTGGCCCCAGGTGGCACAGTTGCCGTTGTTCGTGCCCAGCCCGCGAGTCGCCGAGATGGCGCGTGCCGCTGGCGCGCAAGAAGTTGTGGATTGTCGTGGCGCCAGTGCCGCGGCTTTGTTAGTGGCGTTACGGAGTGTTTCCGTTCCCACTCTCTAATACGCAAAGGATGGATACGTGAGCGAAACAGCCTTGCCTAAAGATGAAGCTCAGCCCGCGCTTGATGCGCCTGTTGAGACACCGGTCACCACCGCCCCGCGCCGTGGCAACGGCCTGGCCATCGTGGCCTTGTTGCTCGGCGCCGCCGGCGTTGCCGCCGGTGGCTGGGGGATCTGGCAGGTCCGCGCACTGCAGGCGAGCAGCCAGCAACAGCTGGGCCAAGTGCAAACCCTGGACGACCAATCCCAGAGCCTCAAGCAGAGCCAGCAGCAGCTGTCGGCCCGTCTGGGGCAACTGCCCGGCGCCGATGAGCTGGAAGACCGTCGCCGGCTGGTGGCGCAATTGCAGGGTGATCAACAACGCCTGAGCCAGCGCCTGGAAACGGTGCTGGGGGCCAGCCGCCAGGACTGGCGCCTGGCCGAGGCCGAGCACTTGATCCGCCTGGCCAGCCTGCGTCTTTCCGCCTTGCAGGACATCAACAGTGCCCAGGCACTGGTCCAGGGCGCTGACGAAATCCTCCGCGAACAAAGTGACCCTGGCTCCTACGCCGCCCGTGAGCAGTTGGCCAAGAGCCTCGCCGCGTTGCGCAATATCGAACAGCCCGACCGTACCGGGCTGTACCTGCAACTGGCGGCATTGCGCGATCAGGTCGTGCAGTTGGCGGCCATCGCGCCGGAATACCAACTCCCTGAAGCGGCCAATGATGAGCGTCCGACCACCGACACGGACAGCCGTTGGAGTCAGTGGTGGGCGCAGATCTCGCGATATTTCCGCATCGACTTCAATCCTGATGACAACATTCGCCCGCTCCTGGCAGGGCAAGGCCTGAACCAGGTGCGCCTGGCCCTGAGCCTTGCGCTGGAGCAGGCGCAATGGGCGGCGCTCAACGGCGAGCCGGCGGTGTACAGCCGATCCCTGGGCGAGGCTCGCAGCGTGTTGCAGGACAACTTCAATCAAGACAACCCGCAAAGCAAAGCCATGCTGGCCCGTATTGCCGAGCTTGAGCCCAAGGCCGTCTCGGTGGTCACGCCGGACCTGGCCGCGAGCCTGGCTGCCGTGCAGGCTTACCTTGACCGTCGCCACCTGTCTGCCGAGGAAGCCAAGGCTTCCGCTGGCAAGCCGGCGACCCAGGAGTAAAGCCGATGAAGCGCTTCTATGTGATCCTGGTGCTGGCGATTGCGATCGCCCTGGCACTGGCCGTGGGCATTTCGAAACATACCGGCTACGTGCTGATTACTTATCCCCATGTGCTGCATTACGAGTCCGGGCTGTGGTCGACGCTGGTGGCGTTGTTTGCCATCGGCCTGGTGATCTATTTGGCCAGGGTGCTGCTGGGCCTGGTGCTGACCTCGGGTGGCGTGGTCAATCCGTGGTCGCGGCGCAACCGCAGCCGTCGGGTCCAGGTTGCCATCGAGCAGGGCCAGATGGACCTCGCCGAAGGGCGCTGGGCCAGTGCCGAGCGCCACTTGCACCGTGCGGCCGAAGCCGAACGCCAGCCATTGCTCTACTACCTCGGCGCCGCCCGTGCGGCCAACGAACAGGGCCGTTATGAGGAAGCGGATGGCCTGCTGGAACGCGCGCTTGAGCGCCAGCCCCAGGCCGAACTGGCGGTAGCCTTGAGTCATGCGCAGTTGCAGATGGACCGCGGTGACACCGATGGCGCCCTGGTCACCCTGCAGGCCATGCATGAGCGTCATCCGCATAACGTCCAGGTATTGCGCCAACTGCAGCGGCTGTATCAACAGCGTGGCGATTGGTCTTCGGTAATCCGGCTGTTGCCGGAGTTGCGCAAGGACAAGGTGTTGCCGCCTGCCGAGTTGGCCGACCTGGAGCGACGCGCCTGGGGCGAGAACCTGACCCTGGCTGCCCAGCGCGAAGAGCAGGGCGAGGCCGGGCAGCAATCCCTGGAGCTGGCCTGGCAACAACTGACTTCGGCCCAGCGCCAGGAGCCGCAACTGGTGCTGGCGTACGCCGAACAACTGCGCCAGTTGGGCGCGGACGCCAAGGCCGAAGAAGTGCTGCGCGGTGCCCTCAAGCGCGAGTACGACAGTCATCTGATCCGGCTCTACGGGCTGCTGCGTGGCAGCGATCCGGCGAAGCAGTTGAAGTTCGCCGAAGGCTGGCTCAAGGACCATCCAGGCGATGCCAGCCTGCTGCTGACCCTGGGGCGCCTGTGCCTGCAAAACAGCTTGTGGGGCAAGGCGCGGGATTACCTTGAAAGCAGCCTGCAGGTGCAGCGCAACCCTGAGGCCTGCGCCGAGCTGGCACGCCTGCTGGCGCAGTTGGGCGACACCGAGCGCAGCAACCAGTTGTTCCAGGAAGGCCTGGGCTTGCTGGACAAGCGTTTGCTGGCGTCACCGCTGCCGGTGCCGGCACGGGTTTGAAGTAGGAAACAGAGTAAGGGTTGCCTCAGAATTGTCTGGTGGCCAACCCTTCAATAACGCCCAATAGCTGTAGTCAATACGGCTTGTAGTAAACTCCTACGTAGACGCGCGTTTAATCGCTCGCCTTCTGACGGGATATCCCTACGCTCTCGCGGAATCGTCTGCTCTGGCGCGTATTGAAAGGGGTAAGGTCTTTCCTCTACCGTAACTACCTATCTCTTGCGTTGCGGATAAACAATGTCTTTGGCCCCCTCACGCTCCCTGTTCCTCCTGGCGTTCCTGGCTGGTGCGCTGACGCTGGGCGCGTCCTTTTACCTGGAATACGCCGCGCTTTTGCGGCCTTGTTTCCTGTGCCAGGTGCAACGAATTCTTGTGGCTGCCTTCACGCTGATCAATCTCGTGGCGGCGATTCATGGGCCGAAGCGGTCCGGGATCTACCTGTATTGGGCGGCGAGCATGGGGTGTGCAGTGCTGGGCGCCATTACCGCCGTACGCCAGGTGCTGCTGCAAAATACGCCGCCGGAACAGTTGCCTGCCTGTTGGCCCGGCCTTCAATCCATGATCGAGAACCTGTCGCTGAGAGAGACGTTGGCCTTGATCTTCAAGGGCACCGTTGACTGCGTGGAAATCAACTGGACGCTGTTCGACTTGAGTATTCCCGAGTGGAGCCTGCTGTTCTTCGTGGCGATGCTGATCCTTGGCATCGCGCAGTTCTCGCGGTTGCTGCTGAGCCAGCGTTTTGGCCTTGCACGGCACTGACAGGTAACCGCAGGTTGTAGGAAGGGATTAAACACTTGTATGAACTTTCTCTCCTGCGTACCTTGATGACATAGTCGTGCGGGCATAATCTGGCCCGCACGCGTTATTGAAACAGACTGTTCGATGCACCTTTGCCCGGTTGCCGCTTTAACCTTGAAGTGTTGCGCGGGCAGCGTGCGGCGCCCCTATAGGGAAGAGAGATCATCATGCTGGAACGTTGTCAGAATGCTCAGGAACGCTGGGGTGGGGTGCACAAACTGATCGATGGTTGGTTGAAAGCGCGTCACGAACTGGTTCGGGCCTTTGATGCTCTCGGTGCCAAGCCCGAAGCGCTCAGCGAGAACCGCAAGCCGTTGCAGGAATTCTGCGGCGTATTGGTGGACTACGTATCGGCGGGGCACTTCGGTGTCTACGAGCAGTTGACCAGAGAGGCCGAGGCTTTCGACGATCAACGTGGCCTCGATTTGGCGGAGACGATTTACCCGCGTATCGATGTCATCACCGAGAAGCTGCTGGCGTTCAACGACCTGTGTGATGCCGGCCAGTGCGTTGCAGAAAAATTCAAAGAGCTGGGTGGTTTGCTTCACGAGCGTTTCGAGCTGGAAGATTGCCTGATCGAAGTGCTGCACAACGCTCACAAGGAAGAGTTGACGGCTAAGGCCTGACTCCCCCCGACACAAGAAAACGGTGCGCATTGCGCACCGTTTTTCGTTTGGGCTCAGGCGCCCGCCTTGAGCAATTCGATCTCGAATACCAGCGGCGTATAAGGCGGGATCAGTTCGCCTGCGCCATCAGCGCCATAGGCTTGGTCGGATGGAATCACCAGGCGCCACTTCGCGCCCACCGGCATCTGTTGCAACGCACTGCGCCAGCCACTGATCACACTGTCCAGGCGAAACCACTGAGGTTGTGTGCTCTTGTCGAAGACGGTCCCGTCGGGTAACCGCCCAACATAATTCACTTGCACGCGATCATCGGCCGCCGGTTTCTTCCCGCTGCCAGGGGTCAGTTCGGTCAGCAGGATGCCGTCTGCCAATTCACGCACACCACTTTTGGATTTTTCACTGGCTAAAAATTGTTGCTCGGCAGCGAGTGCCTTTTCACTTTGTGGTGCTCGATTGTCCGGCGCGTTTTGTGCTTCGTGCTGGGCAAGGATCTGTTCGATGCGTGTGTCGTCCAGGGCCAGTGGCTTACCTTGATAGGCTTGTTTGAGTCCGTCGATCAGCGCCTCTACCTGCAACCCAGGCATCTCCTGGCGCAGGCGCTCACCCAGGCTCGCGCCCAGGCTGTAGGCCAGGTCGTGGTCATCTTTGGAGGGGGATTTCTCGCTTGCGTTGGCCACGCAAAGCACCACGCTCAACACTAAAAAAAGGTAACGCGACATGGGCGTTCTCCAGCCGAAAGTGCGATGGATTATGCCAGTGTGAATGCTTAAAAAGTGGCGTGGATTTTCGTTATATCAATAAGAATTTTCGTGCGGTGCAACGCAAGCCAATCGATACTGTCAACATGCCCTAGCGGCGGTAAGAGCAGAGGGCTAGTATGAGCCGCACCCACGTCAGCCAGGAGGTAAACCATGTCGGCCAAACAGAAGCCTGTAAATACCCCGTTGCATTTGCTCCAACAACTTTCGGGCAGCCTGCTCGAACATTTGGAAAGCGCTTGTTCACAAGCCTTGGCTGATGCTGAGAAGTTGCTCGCCAAGCTTGAAAAACAACGCGGCAAAGCTCAGGAAAAACTGCATAAATCCCGCACCAAACTGCAAGGCGCAGCGACCGCTGGCAAAGCCAAGGCACAAGCCAAGGCCAAGGACGCCGTCAAAGAACTTGAGGACTTGCTCGACGCCCTCAAGGATCGTCAATCCGAAACCCGCACCTACATTTCCCAACTCAAGCGTGATGCTTCCGAGAGCCTGAAATTGGCCCAGGGTGTTGGTCGTGTGAAGGAAGCTGTAGGCAAAGTGCTGAGCACCCGTGCTCCGGCTAAGGCCGTTGCAGCCAGCGCAGCGAAGAAGCCAGCCAGCAAAGCAGTCGCCGCCAAGGCACCTGCGAAAGCTGCGGCCAAGCCTGCGGCAAAAGCACCGGCTAAATCGGCTGCCAAACCAACGGCTAAAACTGCTGCTGCAAAACCAGCTGCAAAACCAGCTGCTAAAACCGCTGCTG
>NZ_JACAPM010000024.1:406827-411203 GCF_013385695.1 Pseudomonas sp. D8002 | reverse complement strand
CAAAACCAGCTGCCAAGCCAGCCGCTAAAACTGCTGCTGCGAAACCAGCCGCGAAGCCAGCTGCTAAAACCGCTGCTGCGAAACCAGCCGCCAAGCCAGCTGCTAAAACTGCTGCTGCGAAACCAGCTGCGAAGCCAGCCGCTAAACCTGCTGCTGCAAAACCTGCCGCGAAGCCAGCCGCTAAAACTGCTGCTGCGAAACCAGCTGCGAAGCCAGCCGCTAAACCTGCTGCTGCAAAACCTGCCGCGAAGCCAGCCGCTAAACCTGCTGCTGCAAAACCAGCCGCGAAGCCGGCCGCTAAGCCTGCTGCTGCGAAACCAGCTGCCAAGCCGGCCGCCAAACCTGCTGCTGCCAAACCAGCTGCCAAACCAGCCGCCGCCAAGCCAGCACCAGCCAAACCAGCTACTCCAGCTGCAAAGCCTGCGACCCCGGCTGCACCTGCTGCCAGTACCACAGCGCCAACCGCACCGGCCAGCAGCACGCCTGCACCGGCAGCGCCAAGCGTCACCCCAACCAGCGCTTCCTAAGTGCCGGTAACCGCGGCGCGCAGCTGATGCAGCGCGTCGTGGTCAAGGTTGGCGGCTTCGGCCGCCAGTCCTTCAACCCATGCTTGATGATTCACCTCGGCCATCGGCCAATGCTGCGCCACACCTTCCAGGCGTGATAGCAGCAGCCTTTCTGCATCCAATTCCAAAGCCTTGACCCGCTCCCGTAACGCTCCCAGCTCAGCATCCTGCTGCGCCATGGCCCGCCATTGCGTGCGTACTTGCCGCAGCGGCTCAACCACCTCCGCCTGCCACGGCCCGGCGATCTGTCGCAGTGCCTGCAAGCGCGACGGTTGCGGCGCCACACCCCGCTGCTCCAGCCACAACCCGCACAACACCAGGCACACATCAGCCCCTTGCGCCTGCAAGCGCAGGCACGCGTCCTCGACGCCCGGGCGGGCGTAAGTCGAGAGGGCAAAGCTCCACAGGTCAGCGCACATATTCACACCCAAGCCAGCGGCCAACGAAGCTGGTAGACTCCGCCGCCATTATGATCCGACTTCAAAGCCTAACATTACAGCGTGGCCCGCAACGTCTTCTCGAAGACGCCGAGCTGACCCTGCACGCCGGTCACAAAGCCGGCCTGATCGGTGCCAACGGCGCCGGCAAATCCACGTTGTTCGCCTTGCTGCTGGGTGAGCTGACTCCCGACTCCGGGGATTGTCTGCTGCCGGCCGACTGGCGCATCGCCCATATGCGCCAGGAGATCGACACCCTCGACCGCATTGCGATCGACTACGTGCTCGATGGCGACCTGCGCCTGCGCCAGGTGCAACACGACCTCGCCGAGGCCGAGAAAGCCCAGGACGGCGCCGCACAGGCCCGCCTGCACTCGGAACTGGACAGCGCCGACGGCTACACCGCCGACGCGCGTGCGCGCAAGATGCTTGCCGGCCTTGGCTTTACCAACGAACAGATGGACCGCCCGGTCGCCGACTTCTCCGGTGGCTGGCGCATGCGCCTGAACCTGGCCCAGGCGCTGATGTGCCCCTCGGACCTGTTGCTGCTCGATGAACCGACCAACCACCTGGACCTCGATGCGATCCTTTGGCTGGAAGACTTCCTGAAAAGCTACCCGGGCACCTTGCTGCTGATTTCCCACGACCGGGATTTCCTCGACGCCGTGGTGGACAACATTGCCCACGTCGACCAGAAGAAAATCACCCTGTACCGCGGCGGCTACAGCGCCTTCGAACGCGCCCGTGCCGAACGCCTGGCCCAGCAACAGCAGGCCTACGAGAAGCAGCAGGCGCAGCGCGCGCACATGGAAAGCTATATCGCCCGGTTCAAGGCCCAGGCCACCAAGGCCCGTCAGGCCCAGAGCCGGATCAAGGCCCTGGAGCGCATGGAAGAACTGTCGGCGGCCCACGTCGATTCACCGTTCGACTTTGTGTTCCGCGAGTCGGTGAAAATCTCCAGCCCGTTGCTGGACCTTTCCGATGCCCGCCTGGGCTATGGCGACAAGACCATCCTCGAGAAGGTCAAGTTGCAGCTCACCCCTGGCGCGCGGATCGGCCTGCTCGGCCCCAACGGCGCGGGCAAGTCGACCTTGATCAAAAACCTCTCGGGCGAATTGCAGCCCCTGGCCGGTCGCCTGGTGCGCGGTGAGAACCTGGTGGTGGGCTACTTCGCCCAGCACCAGCTGGACTCCCTCGACGCCAAGGCCAGCCCGCTGCTGCACCTGCAGCGCCTGGCGCCGACCGAACGCGAACAGACCCTGCGGGACTTCCTCGGTGGTTTCGACTTCCGTGGTGCGCGCATTGACGAGCCGGTGCTGAATTTCTCCGGTGGCGAAAAGGCCCGCCTGGCCCTGGCCCTGATCGCCTGGGACCGGCCAAACCTGTTGCTGCTCGACGAACCGACCAACCACCTCGACCTGGAAATGCGCCTGGCGTTGACCATGGCCCTGCAGGAATTCAGCGGCGCGGTACTGGTGGTGTCTCACGATCGCCACCTGCTCAAGAGCACCACGGATAACTTCCTGCTGGTGGCTGACGGCAAGGTCGAGGAATTCGACGGCGACCTGGAAGACTATGCCCGTTGGCTGTCGGACTACCGCCTGCGCAACGCGCCGGTCAGCAACACGCCGGTCAACCCGGACAAGACCGACAAGAAGGCCCAGCGCCAGGCCGCGGCTGCATTGCGTCAGCAACTGGCCCCGCACAAGCGTGAAGCGGACAAGCTGGAAGCCGAATTGGGCAAGATCCACGAGAAGCTGGCGAAGATCGAAACCAGCCTGGGTGACAGCGCCGTCTACGAGCCGGCCCGCAAGGATGAATTGCGCGACCTGCTGGCCGAACAGGCCAAGCTCAAGGTACGTGAAGCGCAGTTGGAGGAGACCTGGATGGAAGCCCTCGAACTGCTGGAATCCTTGCAAGCGGAGCTGGAGGCGCTGTCCTGATGGAAGCGCTGCAACTGCCGCTGCCGGCCCAATGGATCGCGCCGATCTGGGTGGCCGTACAGATTCTGCTGATCCTGCTGGCCGGCTATCTCGCCCAGCGTTTCGTCGCCAAATGCCTGAACCGCCTGGGGGAACGTTATCCGTTCCCGCCGCAGTTGCTGATGCCGCTGCGCGGCGGCCTGCGCTGGCTGATCATGGGCAGCGCGCTGATCTTCGTGCTGGAGCGCCTGGGCGTCTCTGCCACGGTGTTGTGGACGGCGTTGTCGGGTTTTGTGGCGGTGGCCGCGGTGGCGTTCTTCGCCATGTGGTCGGTGTTGTCCAACCTGCTGTGCGCCATCCTGATCTTCACCGTCGGGCCGTTCCGCCTGGGCGATGTGGTCGAGTTGGTGGACACCGTCGACAAGCCCGGCGTCAAAGGCCGGGTGGTGGCGATCAACCTGCTCTACACCACGCTGATCGAAGTGGAAGAGGCCGGTACCGGCAGTGTCATGGTGCAAGTGCCCAACAGCCTGTTCTTCCAGCGCTCGGTGCGCCGTTGGCGCGGCAGCGACGTGCTGCCTTAACCTGTGGCGAGGGAGCTTGCTCCCGCTGGGCTGCGTAGCAGCCCCAAAAAAAGCCGGGAGCGCTACGCACTCCAGCGGGAGCAAGCTCCCTCGCCACAGCAAGCCCCCTCGCCACAAAGGCGCACCCCAAAATTTTTCTAGCCATTTCTCAGCCGGCAGCGTTAGTTTAGAAACATTCAGCAAACTAAGCTCTGAGGTGTGTAATGGCGCTCGACACATGGCTGGCCTTTTTCCTGGCCAGTTGGATCATCAGTCTTTCCCCTGGCGCCGGTGCCATTGCGTCGATGTCCAGCGGCCTGCAATACGGTTTCTTGCGCGGTTACTGGAACGCCCTGGGCCTGCAATTGGGCCTGGCGATGCAGATTGCCGTGGTCGCCGGTGGCCTGGGGGCGATTCTTGCCGCATCCTCCACCGCGTTTTATGCGATCAAATGGTTTGGCGTAGCGTACCTGGTGTACCTGGCCATCAAGCAATGGCGCGCGCTGCCAACCGACCTGAGCGATGACGCGGCGATTCGCCCGATCGGCAAGCCGATGGCGATGATGTTCCGCGGGTTCCTGGTCAACGCCAGCAACCCCAAGGCCCTGGTGTTCATGCTGGCGGTGCTGCCGCAGTTCGTGAACCCGCAGGCGCCGCTGCTGAACCAATACCTGATCCTGGGCGCGACCATGATCTGCGTGGACATGATCGTGATGGCCGGCTACACCGGGCTGGCGTCGAAAGTGTTGCGCCTGTTGCGCACACCGAAGCAGCAGAAACGCATGAACCGTACGTTTGCTGGCTTGTTCGTTGGGGCGGCGGGGTTCCTGGCCAGCTTGCATCGCGCAACGGCTTAACTGACGAAACCGGATCAAAAATGTGGGAGCG
>NZ_JACAPM010000024.1:241006-406785 GCF_013385695.1 Pseudomonas sp. D8002 | reverse complement strand
AGCGGGATTTTCGTTCAGCGCAGGATCTTCGGCGCTTCATCCCGTGGCAGGTTATTGCGCAATGCAGGCTGTCCAGGTGCTTCCTGATAACCACCGCCGAGTTGTTCGGCCAACTGCCGCGCCACATCCTCGCCCAACGCCTTCGACACTTCCCGCACCACGCGAGGCCGGTTCAGGCTCACGCGCACGTCACGGTTGTTCACCAGCTTGGTGTCCTGGCCTTCGCCCATGGCGGTAAACGCCGAGGTGATCTCAAAGGTGCGGGTGTTGATCAGGCTGAAATCCGCCACCAGCGTCAGGCCCAGCACCGCCGAGTAGCTGTTGGTGTGGTCCAGCGCGTTGATGTCCTGGGTGAAGTCGATGTCCGACAAGGTGCCGAACAGCACGTAGTCCGCACCCTTGAAGTTACCGGCCTTGATCCGCTTGATCACGTCATACACATCGCCCTTGGCGTCCGCGGTGTAAGGCGTGCCCTGCACCAGCTGGAACTGCCGCGACTTGAGGATTTCCCCCTTGATGTCGCCGCTGAACTTGCGCAGCTCGGTCTGCTCGATGTAGCTGGTACGACTTTCGTATTCGCTGTAGCTCGAGGCGCCGCTGGCGTTGTAGGCGCTGGCCTGGAAATTATTGCTGGCCGCGACCTGGTGGATGTACTCCTCCACGCGAGCCTCGTAGGCCAGGTCGGTTACCGCGATCTTCGGTGCGGCCGAGGCGCCAAAGGCGCACAGCAGGCCGATCATGCCGATCCATGCACGCATTGCTTAGCGCTCCGTGGTCTTGCGGATTTCTTTTTCGTCCATCCATTCGGCCAGGCCGCTTTCGACGTCGACCAGTTGCAGGCTGAACTTGTAGAACACGTCCTTGTAGTCCGAGCTGCGCTTGACGATGGAGCTGATGGAGCCTTCCAGGCGGTACTTGGCGGCGACCATGTTGCCGGTCTTGCTGACGGTCGACTTCTTGTACAGGCCGCTCTGGTTCTGCAGCTTCAGCTGGTCGACCTGGCTTTGCATGTCAGTGTTGTCGCTGGCGAAGCGGGCGGTGCCGGTCTTCATCAGCTGGGTCTTGATCGACGTGGTGATCTCGCGGGTATCGATGTACTCGCTGGTCTTGTTCTTCACGTCATACACCTGCACCACCGGGCGGCCTTGCAGGATGCCGGACTGGGCCAGGGAGCGGGTCATGCTTTCGGCGATCATCTGCAGGTCGGTGGAGCCGAACTCGTTGGTCACCAGTTCCACGGCCTTGCTGTCGCCGTAGCTGATGTTTTTACCGCCCAGGACTGGCGAGGTGTTGGCGCAGCCGCTGGCCAGGACGGCCACCACGGCGAGGAACGAGAAGCGTGCAAACATGGGGATGTCTCTCTGAAACTGAATGAGTGGGTGGATCAAGGCGTCTTCACTTCAAGGCGGAAGTCGGCAGCCTGGGGCAGGTTGGCGATGGCCGGCAGGAAGGTCGCCTGGTTTGCGTAGAGGTTCAGCACCTTCCAGGTCTCTTCATCACCCACCGGGAAACCGTCGGCACCCAGCCACGCGAAGCGGTAATACATCATCTGGTTGCTGCTGGTGATGTTGCTCAACTGCACCTTGGCGGTCAGGAAGCCGTTTTCCCGGGCGACCCGGATGGCGCCGACGGCGATGCCCTTGAACTTGCCCATCACCACGATCTTGCTCGCGGCGCTTCCGGGTTCCGGCGGTGGCGGGGTGGCGCAACCGGCCAGCAGGATCAGCGCCAGGGCGCCGAGGATGAAATGACGCATAGCGTGCTCCTTAAGGTTGTTTGAGAGTGGCGACGGCCTGGGGCGGATTGTTCTGCACCACGTGGGTTGCAAGACCGCCGGCGAAGACCTGGTTGCCGACCACGCGCAGGGTGATCACCTGGTAGCGTTGATCGGCCTTGACCGTCACCAGCGTGCCGCCCAGGGCGTTGGGCAGGCTGACCTGATGCTCGCCGTGCTTGAGGCGCAGGCGTGTCACCTGGGTCATGTCCGGCAGGGTGCGCCAGGTGCGGGTGTCGGCGCCTTCGGTGACGGCCGAGGCAATACCGAGTACCAGGCCCGCCATCGGGTTGGTCTTGTTCAGGTTGTTCTGGGTGATGCCGCGAGTGACGGCGCGCACGGTGGTGCGCAGGATGATCCCCGGCATGTCATCCCGCAGGGCGCGGCGGGACATGGCGGTGGTGCTGTTGAGGGCAGTGAGGTTCTGTTGCCGGCCGTCGACACCGATCTGGGCGAAGGGCGCGGTCGAGGTGTCGGGCTTGATCACCGGGAACGACAGTGGCGTGATCACCAGGTGGCCGTCGATGGGGATCGGCAACGGCAGGCGAATCGAGTCGCGGGCCGGCGCCAGGCCGCTTTGCACCACGATCAGCACGTCAGTCTCGTCCGCACCGACCTTGGATTTGTCCAGGTCGAGCAGGGCCTGTTCCAGCAGCGGTGTGTTGGGGCGCAGTTCGGCGGCCTTGCGATAACCCGGTGCGGCCAGGTCTTTTTCGCCCAGGGCTTCGTAGACGAAGCCGGCCAGGTAGTGGCTGAAAGCGCTCTGGTAGCTGTTCTTCAGGCCTACCACTTCAGGGGCATTGAGGCTTTCCACCGGGTAGCCGCGCAGGTCCTTGAACTGGGTCGCGATGCCCTGGCGCTCGGCCTCGTTTTCGCTCTTGAGGTATTCCTTGTCCCGCAGGTCCGCAATCACCGCTTCGCGTTCGTGGGTCTTCTTGATCTCGGTGCGGGCACCGTCGAAGTCATTCAGCGCCAGCAGGTTCAGGGCCATCTGGGTGGTCAGCATGACCTTTTCGTAGTCGTAGCCTTCGTAACGGCGGACCTTGTCATTGACCAGGAAGGCGCCGAACTGCGCGAGGTACTTGTCGGTGTCGAACTTGACCGACTCTTCCCACTTGTAGACTTGCAGGTCGGCGCTGCGCCAGGCGACCTGGCTGCCGGTCAGGTCGCCCTTGGCGCGCAGCAACTCACCCTTTTCGAAGTAGTAAAGAAGGTCCTTGTCGTCGCCGGTGTTGTTCTTCTCAAGCAGGGTCAGCGCGGCGTCGACGTTGCCGGTGGCCAACTGCTGATTGGTGGCTTGCAGCTCGGTGTCGTAGCTGCGAAACATCGAACAACCGGACAGCAAGGTCACTGCCGCGAGCGCGAGCGAGGTAAAGGCGCGAGATGCCATCGAAGAGCTTCTTCCCTGAACGTAATCGGCCGAATGTGCTGGTCGGGCCGAATCACCAATGGCAGGAACGAGTTGCGATCCGGCCAATTCCTCATAAAAAGAGGAGCTGAAATGCCATTTCGAAATAACGAAGGCGCGGCATTATAAGCTGCATTACTGGCAAAACAATGGCCTTTTGGATCCGATTTTTAGCTCGGATGCCACTACCTCAGTGTCGTTATCCCCATCCCCGAATCACTAACGCCTTGAGTCAAACCCCTTAAGGTTTGACAATGTGTTACTTCGTATTTCCCTTTGAGATTCATTCATGATTGCCCCCTTCCGTTTTCTTGCCTGGCTGGTGCTGCCGGCGTTGATGTCGTGCAGCTTCAACCTGCTGGCTGCGACTGCCGAGGGCGCCCCGCAGGCCCTGCATTTACTGGATTACATCGGTGCGGACTACCCGCCGACGGTGGAGGCGGGCAAGGTTATCGATGATTCCGAATACCGTGAACAGGTAGAGTTTCTCGGGGTGTTGCAGGGGCTGGTGGCCGATCTGCCGGAAAAGCCCGAGCGTGCCGAACTGATCAAAGGCGTGGATGAACTGCTGGCCGCCGTAACGGCCCATCAGGACGGCGCGGTGGTTGCGCACCAGGCCCGGCAATTGGGCGCCAAGTTGGCAGTGGCCTATGAAGTCAGCCAGGCCCCGGCCATTACCCCCGATCCGACGCGCGGTGCGCCGCTGTACGCGCAGAACTGCTCGGTGTGCCACGGCGCCACAGGCGCCGGCGATGGCCCCGCAAGCGTGGGCATGACGCCGCCGCCCGCCAACCTGCGGGACGCTGCACGCCTCGATCGCTTGAGCCTCTACGCGATCTACAACACCCTGGGTCTGGGCGTGGAAGGCACCGACATGCCGTCGTTTGCCGATCAACTGGACGACCGCCAGCGCTGGGACCTGGCGACCTATATCGCCGGCTTCACCGCCGACCCGGCTGCCGCGAACAGTGAAAAGTCCTTCAACCTCGCCGACCTCGCGCGCCAGACCCCCAACGAAGTGCTGGCTGCCGAAGGTCCCGGCGCAGTTGCCACCTTCCGCGCCCAGCGCGCCCAACCGCCGCAGGTCAAGCGTGGCCCGGCGCAGTTGCTTGATTACACCGCGGCCACCCTCGACAAAAGCCTCGCCGCGTTCCGCAATGGCGAGCACGAGCAGGCCTACGACCTGTCGGTAGCCGCCTACCTGGAAGGTTTCGAGCTGGTTGAAAGCTCCCTCGATAACGTTGATGCCAACGTGCGCAAGGACACCGAAAAGGCCCTGATGGCCTACCGGCAGTCATTGCAGGACGGCTTGCCGATCGAGCAAGTGCAGCAGCGCCTGGATGTGGCCAAGGGCAAGCTCACCGAGTCGGCCGGCCTGCTGGGCAGCGATGGCTTGAGCTGGTCCCTGAGCTACATCTCCGGTTTGCTGATCCTGCTGCGCGAAGGCCTGGAAGCGATCCTGGTGTTGGCGGCGATTCTCGCGTTCCTGCGTAACACCGGCCAGCAATCGGCGGTGCGCAGCGTCAACGTCGGCTGGGGCCTGGCGCTGTTGGCCGGCTTGGCGACGTGGGCGTTGGCGGCTTATGTGATCGACGTCAGCGGCGCCCAGCGCGAGTTGCTGGAAGGCTGCACGGCGCTGTTTGCCAGCGTGATGGTGCTGTGGCTCGGGGTGTGGATGCACGACCGCCGTCACGCGGCCGCCTGGCAGGACTACATCAAGAGCAGCCTGGTAGGCGGTGGCGGGCGCTTCGGTTTTGCGATGCTGGCGTTCTTCTCGGTGTACCGCGAGCTGTTCGAAGTGATCCTGTTCTACGAAACCCTGTGGTTGCAGGCCGGCCCTGCCGGGCACAACGCGGTATTGGCCGGTGGCGCCACGGCGCTGGTGCTATTGGTGGGCCTGGCCTGGGTGATTCTGCGGGGCTCGGCGAAACTGCCGCTGGCGCTGTTCTTCGGCATAAACGCGGCGTTGCTGTGCGCGCTGTCGGTGGTATTCGCCGGGCATGGCGTCAAGGCGTTGCAGGAAGCCGGGATCTTCGGCACCCGGCCGGTCGCGTTCTTTGACTTCGACTGGCTGGGCATTCACGCCGATGCCTATTCCCTGAGCGCCCAGGCCGTGGCGATCCTGGCGATTGTGGTGCTGTACGGTCGCAGCCGGCTCGCTGAAAAGCGCCGGGTGGTGGCTTAACCATGCGCGTGTGGATCGATGCAGACGCCTGCCCCCGGGCGGCCAAGGATCAGGTGGTGAAGTTCGCCCTCAAGCGCCAGTTCGAAGTGGTGCTGGTGGCCGGGCAGAGCCAGATCAAGCCGAGCTTCTCGTGCGTGAAGTTGATCGTGGTGCCCAGCGGCCCGGACGCGGCCGATGACTACCTGGTGGAGCACGCCGTGCCCGGTGACCTGGTGATCTGCAGCGATGTGCCGTTGGCCGACCGCTTGGTGAAGAATGGCGTGGCTGCGCTCGACCCACGAGGCAAGGAGTTCAGCCCGCAGAACATGAGCGAGCGGCTGGCGGTGCGTAACCTGTTTACCGATCTGCGGGAACAGGGCCAGATGGGCGGTGGCCCGCCGCCCCATGGGGACAAGGACAAGCAGGCGTTTGCCAATTCGCTGGATCGGATTCTGACCCGGCTGATGAAGGCCTAATCGTTCTCGTGGGTCAGTTCCAGCACCCGGTCCACCAGCTTGTTGATGCCTGACGCCACTTCGCTGATACGTTTGCCCAGCATGTAGGCCGGGGTACTCACCAGCTTGCGCGCCTTGTCTTCGACGATGTCGTCGACCGCGCATTCCTGGTGGGTGGCGCCCATCTTGTCCATGGCGGCTGCGGTGTCGGCGTCATTGCCGATGGTGCAGGTCACGCCTGGGCCATAGATCTTCGCTGCCAGCGCCGGCGAGATGCAGATCAGCCCGACGGGCTTGCCCGCTTCGGCAAACGCCTCGGCCAGTTCCAGCACCTGCGGGTTGACGCTGCACCCGGCGCCTTCCACGGCAAAGTTCGACAGGTTCTTCGCCGCGCCAAACCCCCCGGGCACGATCAGTGCGTCGAAATCCTCGGCGTTGGCCTCACGAATATCCTTCACCTCGCCACGGGCAATGCGCGCCGACTCCACCAGCACATTGCGCGACTCGCGCATCTCCTCGCCCGTCAGGTGGTTGATCACATGCAACTGGGCAATGTTCGGCGCAAAACACTGCACCTCGGCGCCGCGCTGGTCCAGGCGCAGCAGGGTGATCACGCTTTCATGAACCTCGGCACCGTCGTACACGCCACAGCCGGAAAGGATCACTGCAATCTTTTTGCTCATGGGCATTTCTCCTGATTCATGGCGTTAAATGTCTACTCATTTGTCACTCATTGCCAATGGGATATCCAGCCGCTACACCTACTCTAGATGTAACAATAATTGACCGGACTTGCCCATGGACTTCGTCCCTTACGCGGTACCGTTTTTCATTGCCTTGATCGTGGTCGAGCTGCTGGCCGACTACCGGCGCGGCCAACGCAACTACCGGGTGGCCGACGCCATCAACAGCCTCAGCACCGGCGTGCTGTCCACCACCACGGGGCTGCTGACCAAAGGGGTGGGCATCCTCACCTATGCCTTCGCCCTCAAGCACCTGGCGATCATCGAGCTGTCGGCCCAGAGCGTCTGGACCTGGGTGTTCGCCTTTGTGTTCTATGACTTCTGCTACTACTGGCTGCATCGCATGGGCCATGAGCGCAACATCCTCTGGGCCGCGCATTCCGTGCACCACCAGAGCGAGGACTACAACCTCAGCACCGCCTTGCGCCAGACCAGCACCGGCTTCCTGCTGAGCTGGATCTTTTACCTGCCGCTGGCCGTGCTCGGCGTGCCGCTGGTGGTGTTTATCAGCGTGGCGTCCCTCAACCTGCTGTATCAATTCTGGGTGCATACGCGGCATGTGCCGAAGCTCGGCTGGTACGAGTGGTTCTTCGTCACGCCATCCAATCATCGGGCCCACCATGCACAGAACGCTCTCTACATGGATCGCAACTACGGCGGGGTGTTCATTATTTGGGACCGCCTGTTTGGCTCCTTCCAGGAAGAAGACGATAACGAGCCGGTAATCTTTGGCGTGACCACGCCCTTGGCCAGTTGGAACCCGCTGTGGGCCAACCTGCAGTTTTATGCGCAGCTGTGGAGTGATGCACGGCGCACCGAAAGTGGGTGGGACAAGCTGCGGATCTGGTTCATGCGCACCGGTTGGCGCCCGGCGGATGTGGCGGCAAAGTACCCGATGGCCAAGCCGGACTTGAGCCAGTTCCGCAAGTTCGAGGTGCCGCTGGATGGGCGCCAACAGATTTACATCGCGCTGCAGTTTGCCGCGTACGTGGGTTTTGGCAGCTACCTGATGAATTTCGGCGAGGGCTTGCCGACCGCTGCCCTGGTGTTGGGCTGGAGCGCGATGGCATTGGGGTTGTTCACCCTGGGGGTGGCGCTGGAGAATCGCCCGTGGGCGTTGAAGGCTGAGCTGGTGCGCCTGGCACTGAATGTGCCTTTGGTGTGGCTGGCGCCGCTGGTGGGGCTGTGGCCGGCCAGCGCGTTGGGCTGGCTGGGCCTGGTCAGTTACAGCTTGCTCAGCGGCATCGGCCTCTACTGTTGCAGAGACCGGCTTACTCGACTGGCGTCGTAGGCTTTTCGGCTTTTTCAGGTTCGCCGGCCGCCAGGCGAACCTTCTCGGCGGCACAGGCTTCGCGGGTCAGGCGGGCGTTCTTGACGCGCCGGCGAATCCACAAGCCCAGGCCCAGCACCAGCAGTGCGCCCAGCACCCACAGCTCGTATTTCTTGACGCTGCCCAGCATGCCTTCCAGTACCGCGCCGAAATGGTAAGCCGCAGCGCCCAGCGCAGCGGCCCACACGGCGGCGCCAATCCCGTTGAGCAACAAGTAGCGACCCGGCGGGTAGCCCGACAAACCAATGGCCACCGGCATCACCGTGCGCAAACCGTAGACAAACCGGAAGCTCAGCACCCAGATGTCCGGGTGCTTGCGAATATGCTCCAGGGCCTTGTCGCCCAGCAGTTGCCAGCGCGGCTTGCGCGCCAACAGTTTGCGGCCGTGCTTGCGTCCCAGGAAGTACCACAACTGGTCGCCGGCGTAGCTGCCGAAAAAGGCAACGACCACCACCAGGTTGATATCCATGTATCCACGGAACGCCAGGAAGCCTGCGAGAACCAGGATGGTTTCGCCTTCGAAGAAGGTGCCTAGGAACAGCGCAAAGTAGCCGAAGTCATGCAGAAATTGTTGAAGCATGGTCTGGGTGCTGGCGAAATGAACGCGCAGCCTACGCCTTCGTGAACATTCATGAAAGTATCGAGATGTGTCACGAAGTGAACAATTCCTACATAAACGACGAATGCGACTACAGGTCGCACGCCGGTTGCCTTACGGCGCATGAGCTAACCACAACTGTAATTCCTTCGTCATAATGGCCGCTTATAACTGTCACGCTCGCCCGTCAAGCCGGGCTCAGGAGTCTGCCGTGAGCTTTACCCCCGCCAACCGCCTGTTTCCCGCCACTCGTCTGCGTCGCAACCGTCGTGATGATTTTTCCCGGCGCCTGGTGCGTGAAAACGTGCTGACGGTGAATGATCTGATCCTGCCGGTGTTTGTGCTGGACGGTGAAAATCGTCGGGAAGCGGTGGCGTCGATGCCGGGCGTGGAGCGCTTGACCATTGATTTGCTGCTCGAAGAGGCCGCGAGCTGGGTTGAACTGGGGATTCCGGCGCTGGCGCTGTTCCCGGTCACGCCGTCCGGGCTCAAGTCCCTGGACGCCGCCGAAGCCTGGAACCCCGACGGCATCGCCCAGCGCGCCACCCGCGCCTTGCGTGAACGCTTTCCGGAGCTGGGGGTGATTACCGATGTGGCGCTGGACCCGTTCACCACCCACGGGCAGGATGGCATTCTCGACGAAGAAGGCTATGTTCAGAACGACATCACCGTTGATGCGCTGGTAAAACAGGCCTTGTCCCACGCCGCAGCGGGCGCCCAGGTGGTGGCCCCCTCGGACATGATGGACGGTCGCATCCAGGCGATTCGCGAAGCCCTGGAGCTGGCCGGTCACGTCAACGTGCGCATCATGGCCTACTCGGCCAAGTACGCCAGCGCCTATTACGGCCCGTTCCGCGATGCGGTGGGTTCGGCGCTGAACCTGGGCAAGGCCAACAAGGCCTCGTACCAGATGGACCCGGCCAACAGCCACGAAGCCCTGCACGAAGTGGCCGCGGACCTGGCCGAAGGCGCCGACATGGTGATGGTCAAGCCCGGGATGCCGTACCTCGACATCCTTTATCGGGTCAAAGAGGAATTCAAGGTGCCGACCTTTGTCTATCAGGTCAGCGGTGAATACGCCATGCACATGGCCGCGATCCAGAATGGTTGGTTGAGTGAAGGGGTGATCCTTGAATCCCTGACTGCCTTTAAACGCGCGGGTGCCGATGGCATCCTGACTTACTTCGCCGCCCGCGCTGCCCAATTGCTTAGAGAGCAACACTAGCCCTCACAGGAACACTCGATGAATACCGAAGGACTCACAGAAGTTGCCGTAAAAGACGCTCACCCGGTGGTCGAACAAGCTACCGAGACCCCGCCGGAGCTGGAGCCGGCCCCGCCTGCCGTGGTGGCCGAAGCGCCCGCTGCCGCGCCGGTACCGGTGGTTGCGGTTACCAACCTGGATGACAGCAGCCTGTACATCCATCGCGAGCTGTCACAACTGCAATTCAACATCCGCGTGCTGGAACAGGCACTGGATGAGTCCTATCCGTTGCTGGAGCGGCTGAAATTCCTGCTGATCTTCTCCAGCAACCTGGACGAGTTCTTCGAGATCCGTGTCGCCGGCCTGAAGAAGCAGATCACGTTCGCCCGTGAACAAGCCGGTGCCGACGGCCTGCAACCGCATCAGGCCCTGGCCCGCATCAGCGAGCTGGTACACGGCCACGTGGACCGCCAATACGCGATCCTCAATGACATCCTGCTGCCGGAACTGGAAAAGCATCACGTGCGCTTCATCCGGCGTCGTCACTGGACCACCAAGATCAAGACCTGGGTGCGCCGCTACTTCCGCGACGAAATCTCGCCGATCATCACCCCCATCGGTCTCGACCCGACGCACCCGTTCCCGTTGCTGGTGAACAAGAGCCTGAACTTCATCGTCGAGCTGGAAGGTATCGACGCCTTCGGTCGCGATTCCGGCCTTGCGATCATCCCGGCGCCGCGCTTGCTGCCACGGATCATCAAGGTACCGGAAGAGGTGGGGGGCGCTGGCGATAACTATGTATTCCTTTCGTCGATGATCCACGCCCACGCCGATGACCTGTTCCAGGGCATGAAGGTCAAGGGCTGCTACCAGTTCCGCCTGACCCGTAACGCCGACCTGGCGCTGGACTCCGAAGACGTCGAAGACCTGGCCCGCGCCCTGCGCGGCGAGCTGTTCTCCCGTCGCTACGGTGATGCGGTGCGCCTGGAAGTGGCGGACACCTGTCCGAAACACCTGTCCGACTACCTGCTCAAGCAGTTCAACCTGAGCGAGACCGAGCTGTACCAGGTCAATGGCCCGGTGAACCTGACGCGCCTGTTCAGCATTACTGGCCTGGACAGCCACCCGGAGCTGCAATACACGCCGTTCACCCCGCAGATCCCGAAACTGCTGCAAAACAGCGAGAACATCTTCAGTGTGGTGAGCAAGCAGGACATTCTGCTGCTGCACCCGTTCGAGTCCTTCACCCCGGTGGTCGACCTGCTGCGCCAGGCCGCCAAGGACCCGCACGTGCTGGCTGTGCGCCAAACCCTGTACCGCTCCGGCGCCAACTCCGAAATCGTCGATGCGCTGGTAGACGCCGCGCGTAACGGCAAGGAAGTGACGGCGGTGATCGAACTGCGGGCGCGGTTCGACGAAGAGTCCAACCTGCAACTGGCCAGCCGTCTGCAAGCCGCCGGTGCGGTGGTGATCTACGGCGTGGTCGGCTTCAAGACCCACGCCAAGATGATGCTGATCCTGCGCCGCGAAGCCGGTGAGATCGTGCGCTACGCCCACTTGGGCACCGGCAACTACCACGCCGGCAACGCCAAGCTCTACACCGACTACAGCCTCCTGACCTCCGACGACGCCTTGTGTGAAGACGTCGGCAAGCTGTTCAGCCAGTTGATCGGCATGGGCAAGACCTTGCGCATGAAGAAACTGCTGCACGCGCCGTTCACCCTGAAGAAGGGCATGCTCGACATGATTGCCCGCGAGACCCAGTTCGCCCTCGAAGGCAAGCCGGCGCACATCATCGCCAAGTTCAACTCGCTGACCGATCCGAAGATCATCCGCGCGCTGTACAAGGCCAGCCAGTCGGGTGTGCGTATCGATTTGGTGGTGCGTGGCATGTGCTGCCTGCGGCCGGGCATCGCCGGGGTATCCCATAACATCCACGTGCGTTCGATCATCGGGCGCTTCCTGGAGCACACGCGGGTGTTCTACTTCCTCAATGGCGGCGAGGAGCAGATGTTCCTCTCCAGTGCCGACTGGATGGAGCGCAACCTCGACAAGCGTGTGGAGACCTGCTTCCCGGTGGAAGGCAAGAAACTGATCATGCGGGTCAAGAAGGAGCTGGAAAGTTATCTCACCGATAACACCCACAGCTGGAGCCTGCAGTCGGACGGGCGCTACGTGCGCAACACCCCGACCGGCAACCAGAACCCGCGCAGCGCCCAGGCGACGTTGCTGGAGAAGCTGGGCAGCCCGATTCTGACGGTGAACTAAAAACCGACGCGGTCAAAAATGTGGGAGCGGGCTTGCTCGCGAAAGCGGTGGATCAGTCGATGAATCTGTTGACTGACACTCCGCCTTCGCGAGCAAGCCCGCTCCCACATTTGTTTTGTGGCGTTGGATTGTTCCCACGCTCTGCGTGGGAATACATCCTGTGACGCTCCGCGTCACTCACTCATATCAGCGCACGTTCAGCGTGAACCCAACCCGCGTCAGCCACTCGGCTTCCTGGGCGAAATCCGCCTGGGTCAGCTGGTTTTCATCCAGCCAGTTCTTCGGGAATACCACGTCCAGGCTGTCGGCATTGGCCCGCAGGACCACTTGCGGCATTTCCTGGGTACCACGGATGTGGTGGAACAGGATCGCAAACCGCAGCAGCGCGCACAGGCGAATCAGCTTGATGCCCTCGGCACCGAACTCGGCAAACTTGTCCCGGGGGATGTTGCGGCGGTGGCCGCGTACCAGCAGCGCGAGCATCTGCTGGTCTTCACGGGAGAAACCCGCCAGGTCCGAGTGCTCGATCAGGTAGGCGCCGTGCTTGTGGTAATGGTAGTGGGCGATGTCCAGCCCCACTTCATGGACCTTGGCCGCCCAGCCCAGCAGTTCACGCCACACGCCGTCTTCCAGGTCCCAGTCCGCTGCGACCTGGTCGAAAGCATGCAGCGCCTTGCGTTCAACCCGCGCTGCCTGTTCCAGGTCGACGTGGTAACGCTCCATCAACGAGCTGAGGGTGCGCTCACGGACGTCTTCATGATGATGACGGCCCAGCAGGTCGTAGAGCACCCCTTCACGCAGGGCGCCATCGCAGTGGTCCATGCGTTGCAGTTCAAGGGCGTCGAAAATCGCTTCGAGAATCGCCAGGCCCGCCGGGAAAATGGTGCGGCGATCAGGCTTGATGCCTTCGAAGTCGATCTTCTCGGCATCCCCCAGCTTGAACAGCTTGCGCTTGAGCCAGGCCAGGCCTTCGGCGTTGACCTCGCCAGCGCCATGGCCGCCGGCCTTGAGGGCCAGGCCGATGGCGCGGATGGTGCCGGACGAACCGATGGCCTCATCCCAGGTCAGGCGGTGCAGGGCGTGCTCGATGCTCATGATCTCCAGCCGCGCCGCCGTATAAGCCTGGGCGTAGCGGGCCGGGGTGATCTTGCCGTCCTTGAAATAGCGCTGGGTGTAGCTGACGCAGCCCATTTGCAGGCTTTCGCGCAGCAGCGGCTCGAAGCGCTGGCCAATAATGAATTCGGTACTGCCACCGCCGATGTCGGCCACCAGGCGCTTGCCCGGAGTGTCGGCCAGGGTGTGGGACACGCCGAGGTAGATCAGGCGTGCTTCCTCGCGGCCGGAGATGACCTCTACCGGGTGCCCGAGGATCTCCTCGGCGCGGCGGATGAACTCGCCCCGGTTGCGGGCTTCGCGCAGGGCGTTGGTGCCGACGATCCGCACGGCGCCCGGGGGCATGCCGTTGATCAGTTGGGCAAAGCGCTTCAGGCAATCGAGCCCGCGCTGCATGGATTCTTCATTGAGCTGACGCTCGTCGTCGATCCCGGCAGCCAGCTGCACTTTCTCGCCGAGCCGCTCAAGGATGCGGATTTCGCCGTTCTGGGCCTTGGCCACGACCATGTGAAAGCTGTTGGAGCCCAGGTCGATGGCGGCGATCAGGGACAGATTCTTGGCTTGGGATTGCGGCATGGTTAAGGGGTCTCGGTCGATAACCTCGCCATCGTGCCACGATCAACCGCTGACGCCAACGCGTAGTGCTTCCGGAATTCGCTCATCGGTGTCTTGGAGGAAAATCTGCAGGATATGTAGGGCGATTCTTGATGCGCCTGGCGATTGTTCCGTAGGGCAAGTGGAGTAACGGAAATCTCCAGCTTTAATAGGCTTCCTGAATATGCCTACATGGCTGGGTTATTTGTTCCAGTCGATAATTAAGTCAGGACTACTGCAAGGATGATCTAAGGGGACATTGTTTTTTTACCGCTCTGACACTAGTTCAGGCGTCGTCTCATTCTTTCTTCGGGTGTTTACGAGAGAGACTGTCACTCGGCAATTAGGCCGTGGTGTTAACTATTTGTAGTTTGCCTATCAAGGTTGATAGCAGTTGGGCATGGAATAGCCCGGCGAACCACATGCACCTGAGAACTTCAGTGACAGGATGAACATGAACAGAACATTTGGTTTGGCAATAGTTGTCGTTGGCCTGGCGGTAAGCATGGGTACTCAAGCAAATACAAGTGGTGCCGGGAACCTGAGAGTCACCGGAACCATTAAACCAGCTGCATGCACGGTAAACCTGGGCGCCACAGGCGGCACCGTTGATTACGGTACGATCAATGCGTCGAGCATTCCGCTGACCTCTTTCTATCCTCTGCCGGAAAAGTCGCTGCCGTTAAACGTCAACTGTGGTGCGGCGGCTGCCCAGATGGCACTGTCCGTTACTGACTCACAAACAAACAGTGTCGTAAGGGGGATCCTGGGAACCGGCTTCACCGACAACCACAACTTTGGCCTTGGCGCGGTCGGAACCAGGAATACCGGTGGCTATTCGATCAGGCTCGCCACCTTGACCACTGTCGGCGCTACGCTGTACCCGCTTAGAAGGACAAGCTCCGGCGGTGCCTGGAGCACCAGTGACGGCAAGGTCGAAAAATCTCCTTACCAGCACTCCTGGAGCCGTAATAACAACACAACTCCAGCCGCGGTCTCTTCCGTTACCGGCACTCTCGTAGTCAAGGCTGTGATCAATCGCGGCGATGCACTGGATCTCAGCAGGGATATTCAATTGAATGGAGCTGCCACTTTGGTAGTAACTCGAATCTAACTCTATAAACATGGCCAGCATTTAGCAGGCGGTCGCGCACCGTGGCTTCGTGCTGGCTCTTTATATGCGTATAGGTATTTCGTGATTGTCAACGGTGCGTTATCTGGTTGCGGGTAGAGTTCGATGAGTCGTCTTTTAAATACAGTTAATGCTCTGTTCTGGTGTGCGAATCTTTATTTTTTAGTTTCTGGCAGTGTAAGAGCGGATGGAATGGAGCCGGAAACATCCGTTGTTATTCTTTATGAAGAGAACGGTGAAGCGACGATCAACGTAAAAAATACGGACGCTGGCCCTGCTTTACTTCACACAGTCATTCAAAACGTCCCGGAAGATCCGGAGACACTCTTGATCGTTACGCCTCCTATCGCCCGTGTCGAACCGGGCGAAACACAACTTGTGCGGTTTATCAGTACCTTGAAGCAGCCGCTCAAGACCCAGCGATTGAAGCGTGTCACCTTTGAAGGTATTCCGCAGGCCCGCGCCGAAGGGCGCTCGACCATTGGAGTGACCATTCGACAGGACTTACCGCTGATCCTGCATCCCCAGGGCTTGCCGCGGCATCAGGAGCCATGGAAGTTGCTGAAGTGGAAGCTGCGGGGTAATCGGCTGACGGTTCATAACGACAGTGCCTACGTGGTCCGGATGGGGCTGGAGGTGCACCTGCTGCCGTCGAGGCACCCGGCGATATTGCCGCGCACCTATATCCTGCCTGGCGAAGTGTTATCAACCCGCATCGAAGAGGCGGTGGCCCAGGTCAGCGGTGTCGAGATTCAACCGGCGACGGTCTACGGGTATTCGGCAACCGCCTACGAAGCCTCCGTTGTTGTCGAGGCGGGTTGAGCGGTCTATGAGAAATGCTACCCATGCAAACGATTGGAGCCTCTCTGTACGACCCATTCGAACCTCGGTTTCCCGGACTTGTATCGGCCTGGCAACGCTGTGGAGCCTTCCCGCCTGCGCGCTGGAGCTCGGATCGGGTTTTGATCTGGCGGTCTTGTCGGCGAACGGGATCGACCCGAAGGTTGCCCATTATTTTCGCAGTGCTGCGCGATTCCGCGAGGGCGTGCACGTGGTGGGGCTGCAGGTCAACGGCACCTCATTGGGCCTGGTGGAGGCACGCTTCGACTACCAGGGGCAGTTGTGTTTTACCCCGGTCCTGCTGGACAAGGCCGGGTTGCGGTTGCCAGCCGCGATTATTCGGCCGGGTATCGCGCCCGACCAGGCGTGTCATGACTTTCTCGGTGCTTACCCCGCGACCATCGTCAAGTTGCGCCCCGGCAGCGATGAGGTATCGCTGGTGGTGCCTACTCAGTCAATGCGCGAGGCCGAATGGGATGTCGGCAGTTTCTCCCAGGGCGGTATGGCAGCCTTGTTCAATTACGATGTGCAGGGATTCGAAGAACGCTTCAACAGCGGCTCTTCCCGCTCGGTTTCGGCCTACACCGAGGCGGGATTCAATATCGGCAACTGGATCGTCCGAAGCCGCCAATTCTTTGTCTCCGATAACGGCAAGCGCAGCAGCGATCATGTGAATGCCTACGCCCAACGCGATTTCGCGCCCCTGAAGTCGACCTTCCAGGTCGGGCAGATTTCCAGCAACAACCCGGTGTTCGGTGGGTTACAGCTGTCGGGTTTCCAGCTCTCGCCGGATGGCCAATCGCGCAGCCCGGGTGGCAGCAGCGTGGTGGTCGAAGGTTTGGCCCAGAGCCCATCCCGGGTCGAGGTGCGCCAGGCCGGGGTGTTGATCCATACCACACTGGTACCGGAAGGCCCGTTCACGTTGACCGGATTACCCATACTCAATGGCACCAGCGATCTTGAGGTCAGTGTCATTGGCACTCGCGGTGGCAGGCATGGGTTCACCGTCCCTGCCGCGTCCTTTGCGGGGGCGGTACCGATAGAGCCCGGTTATTACTTCTCCCTGGGCAAGGTGCGCGGGGCAAATCCGGGTGCCGGGGAGCCTCCGGTCGTGGCGATGGGCAGTGGGACCTGGGGATTGGGGCGCAACTCGTCACTGGGATTCGGCCTGTTGAGTACCGACGAATACCAGGCGGCGGGTGGCGTGTGGAGCAGTGTTTTTTTCCAGCACCTTTCGGTTGGCGTGCGCCAGAACCTGTCTCGCGATGGCCGGGACGAAGTTACCGGGGCCCGCAGCTCCGTCACCGTGGGAAGTCCGCTGTTCGCCGGCATTGAAATGACGTCGAGTGCCACTACCCAGACGCGGGGTTATCGCGAAGTACTGGAAGTGGGGCAGTCGACGCGGCGTGACCAGCGGGATGCCCGCTTCAAGGACCAATACACGGTAGGTTTGAGTTGGGTCGACCCGTCCCTGGGAGGCTTTTCCGTCAGTTATTCCCGCAGCTCGCAATTTGATGATCGCTCCGCCGAACACGTCTTTGCCTCATGGAATCAGCAGTTCAATGGCACCCAGGTGGCTTTGATTGCGGATTCCCGGATGGGCGGCTCTCGACCGCGCAAGGTCAAGAACACCGTTCGAGACGAGCGCAGCGATGTGTCGGATAAGGGGCTTTCGCTTCGGTTGCAGGTCACCGTGCCGTTCGGTGGGGATCGCCGCGTCACCTCGTATGCCAGTCGGCGGGGCGACAGGTTCGATCTTGGGACCGCCTTCAGCGATCGGGTCAACGACTATGTGAACTATGAAGTGGGGGTTGCGCGTGAGCAGGCGAGCCGTACACAGGCTGTTCACGCCCGCGTGAATGCCATGCCGCGTTACACCCAGATAGGGTTGGGTGTGCGACATGATTCATTGAGCACCGGGTATACCGGCCAATTGCAGGGCGGCGTGGTGGCCCACGACAGAGGCATGACGTTCTCGCCCTATGCCGTCCAGGACACCTTTGGAATTGTCTCGGTGGGTAATGTCGGGGCAGCCAAGGTTTCGACGCCGCAGGGGCCGGTCTGGACTGACTACCGCGGGCAGGCGGTGATCGCCAGCCTGCCTGCCTACCGCAGCAGCAATGTCGAGGTGCAAACCCAATCCCTGCCCAAGCGCATCGATCTGAAAAACGGCACCAAGGTCCTTGCGGCCGGACGCGGTTCTTTCAACACGATCGATTTCGAAGTAGTGAAAGTGCGCCGTGTATTGCTTGAGGTCCGTGACGCGCACGGCCAACCCCTGCCCCAGGGAGCCTCGGTTTTCGACAGCAACAATGCTTTCCTGACCAGCGTCGTGGGCGAGGGCATGGTCTTCCTTAACAGCCTGGATGAGTCGCGAGCGCTGAACATCTCCTTGCCAGATTCAAGCACCTGCTTGTTGCAACTGAACCTTGAGCCAGAATCCAATGACGACAAATTCTATGAAACAGGTTCGGCGGTCTGCCGTACCCTCTGAGCCGGTGGGGCCTTTTGACGGTGTACGCCTGCGTCATGGGCTTATCCTTTACCTGCTGCTGTTTGTCGTGGTGTTGGCCAATGAGGCGCGGGCAGATAACTGCCAGGTGTCCTTGAGCCAGCCCCGGGTTGATTACGGTCTGGTTCGCCAAGCCGAGCGGGGCCACCCACAGATCGCGCTGGGCAAGCGCACGCTTCGCCTGAACATGGCCTGTGAGGCGCCTGTATCCATGGCGCTGCGCTTTACGGGCGTACCCGCAGGCCTGGAGGGCTTTCGGTTTGGGCGCCAGGGGCATTTCACCCTGAGCCTGCAGTCCGCTCAAGTCGATGGAAAATCCGTTGAGCTGGTAATGCCGCACCTGTCTGAAGAGCCGGCGACCGGACGATTGCTGCCGGGCCATAGGCTTGTTGCACACGTAGCGGGTATGCCGGTGCATGGGCGCCGCTTCACCGCCCTGGTCAACGTCGAGACCTTCCTGCCTGCGGCTTTGCTGGCCGTCAGGGATGAAACGACATTTGAGGGGCAGGGCGGTTTTGAGTGGGCGCCCGGGGCCTGATGCCTCAGTCCGTGCGCTCCACCGAACCGATGAAGTTGGCCAGCTCGGCGGTCTGCGGATTGGCAAACAGGATTTTCGGGTCGCCCACTTCATGCACCTTGCCCTGGTGCATGAACACCAGCTTGTCACCCACTTCCCGGGCAAAACGCATCTCATGGGTGACCATGATCAGTGTCATGCCATCCTTGGCCAGTTGGCGCACTACGCTGAGCACTTCGTTGACCAGCTCCGGGTCCAGGGCCGAGGTGATTTCATCGCACAGCAGCACTTTGGGCGACATCGCCAGAGCCCGGGCGATTGCTACCCGCTGCTGCTGGCCGCCGGACAAACGATCGGGGAACGCGTCGAACTTCTCCCCCAGCCCAACGCGCTCAAGCATCTGTCGCGCCAATTGTGCGGCCTTGGCTTTCGGCACTTTCTGCACCACTTGCGGCGCAAGCATGACGTTTTCGCCCACCGTCAGGTGTGGGAACAGGTTGAACTGCTGGAACACCATGCCGACTTTCTGCCGCAGGGTGCGCAGGTCGGCGCGGGCGGCGTCGAGGTATTCGCCGTCGACCTCGATCACGCCGTCGTTGATCGACTCCAGGCCATTGAGGGTGCGCAGCAGGGTGGATTTGCCCGAGCCGCTGCGACCGATGATCGCCACCACCTGGCCTTCTTCGACACTCAGGTCGATGCCCTTGAGGACGTGGTGATCGCCGTAATACTTATGCAGGGCGGAAATTCTAAGCAGAGGCATGCAGTCTCCTTTCCAGGTAGCGCGCACTGAGGGACAAGGGGTAGCAGAGCAGGAAGTAACCCAGCGCCACCAGGCCATAGACCATGAAGGGTTCGAAGGTAGCGTTGGCGAGCATGCCGCCGGTCTTGGTCAGCTCGGTGAAGCCGATGATCGAGGTCACGGCGGTGCCCTTGACCACTTGCACCGAGAAACCCACGGTTGGCGCCACGGCAATGCGCAGGGCCTGGGGCAGGATCACGTAGCGCAATTGCTCCAGCGGGTTCAGGGCCAGGCTCGCGGACGCCTCCCATTGGCCGTGGGCGATGGAGTCGACGCAGCCACGCCAGATTTCGGCCAGGTAGGCGCTGGTGAACAGGGTCAAGGCAATCGCCGCCGCCAGCCAGGGCGAAATGTCCACGCCGAGCAAGGCGATGCCGAAGAACACCAGGAACAGTTGCATCAACAGCGGCGTGCCCTGGAACAGTTCGATATAGGTGCGGGCGACATTGCGCGGGAACGCCTTGGTGCTGATGCGCATAGTCATCACCAGCAAGCCGATCACGCCGCCGCCGATGAACGCCACCAGCGACAGCAGCAAGGTCCACTGCAAACCGGTGAGCAGGTTGCGCACGATGTCCCAGAACGAAAAATCACTCATCGGGCGTTCCTCATGACATAGCGCCGGCCGATCCAGTTCAGCAATTGGCGGATCATCAGCGCCATGCACAGGTAGACCAGGGTCGTCAGCGCATAGGTTTCAAAGGCGCGGAAGTTGCGCGACTGGATAAAGTTGGCGGCAAAGCTCAGTTCCTCGGTGGCGATCTGCGAGCAGACCGCCGAGCCGAGCATCACGATGATGATCTGGCTGCTCAGGGCCGGCCAGACCTTGCCCAGCGCGGGCAGCAACACCACATGGCGGAACGCCTCGAAACGTGTCATCGCCAGCGCGGCCGCCGCTTCCAGTTGCCCGCGGGGGATCGCCTGGATCCCGGCGCGGATGATCTCGGTGGAGTACGCCCCCAGGTTGATCACCATCGCCAGCACTGCCGCCTGCCATTCGGTGATTTTCAGGCCGAGGGACGGCAGGCCGAAGAAGATGAAAAACAACTGCACCAGGAACGGCGTGTTGCGGATCAACTCGACGTACACGCCGAAGATCCAACTGAACGGCTGGATCTTCCACGCCCGCACCACGGCGCCGACGATTCCCAGCGCCACGCCCAGTACTGCACCGATGGCGGTCAGTTCAAGTGTGAACAGCGCGCCGCGCAGCAGCAGATCGGTATTGGCCAGGACCGGCACAAAGTCGAATTGATAGGCCATAGGCTAACCCTCGTTACCGCGCTCAGAGATCAGCCGGCAGCGGCTCTTTGAGCCACTGCAATGCATTCTTTTCCAGGCTGCCGTCGGCCTTGGCCGCGACCAGGATCTGGTTCACCTTGTCCAGCAGCGCCGGCTCGTTCTTGTTCACGCCCACGTACACCGGCGAGTCCTTGAGCTTCACTTTCAGTGCCGGCACGCGCTTGGGGTTGCGTTCGCTGATGGCCACCATCACCACGTTGCCGCTGGCGATCAGGTCCACCTGGCCGGCGAGGTAGGCGGCGATGGTCGAGTTGTTGTCTTCAAAGCGCTTGATCGTCGCCTCTTTAGGCGCCACGGCGGTCAGCTCGATGTCTTCGATGGCGCCACGGGTCACGCTGATGGTTTTGCCCTTGAGGTCGTCAACGGTGCTGATCGGCGCATCGGGAGGGCCGAATACGGCGAGGTAGAAGGGCGCGTAGGCCTTGGAGAAGTCGATGACCTTCTCGCGCTCGGCGTTCTTGCCCAGGCTGGAAATCACCAGGTCGACCTTGCCGGTGGTGAGGAACGGGATGCGGTTGGTGCTGTTGACCGGGGTCAGTTCAAGCTTGACCTTCAGCTGGTCGGCCAAAAGCTTTGCGGTGTCGATGTCCAGGCCGCGGGGCTTCATGTCCGGGCCGACCGAGCCGAACGGCGGGAAATCCTGGGGCACGGCCACCTTGAGGGTGCCACGGGCGACGATATCGTCCAGACCGTTGGCCTGGGCGGGCGCCTGGCTCAGCATCAGGCTGGCAAACAGGGCAGTGAGCAGGGCGCTGCAACGCTTGGTCATGGCGACTCTCCGAAAAGGACGAAAGGATTTTCCGGTTTTTGCCAGTGCACAGCCCATGCCAGCACCGCCGTATTTCGCGCCAGAGCCGGTGGCTGTTGAGTCTTGGCGGTCTTACTGGTCTGAACAGTTACTGGGTTTTCTGCACCCTTTTCGAGCGCCGTCAAAACCGCGCGAGCCCCTTTGGGGCGTGGCTTGCCGGGCGCTGCGAATAGCTTTACAACTAGCCGCTCAGTTGACTGGAAACCTGAGTTTCTTATGAATTCCATCGCCCAAGCCGTACCGGAAGTGGCGCTACAGGCCATCCGCAAATTGATCGCTGACGAGGGCTTCGGGCCGGGTGATGCGTTGCCCTCCCAGCGCGACCTGGCGCTGCAATTGGGCGTGAGCCGGGCCTCTTTGCGTGAAGCCTTGTCGTCCCTCAGTGCCTTGGGCGTGGTAAGTGTGCAGCCGGGCAAGGGCGTGTTCGTGCAAGCGGCCGAAGAGCTGCCGGGGTTGGCCTGGCCGTTTACGGCACAGGCGACGCCGCTGGATATCTTTCAACTGCGCTACGCCCTGGAAGGTTTTGCGGCGGGGCTGGCGGCGGTGACGCTGACCACCGGGGAGTTGGACATCCTGGAAGATAACGTCGAGGCGATGCGCAAGGAGCTGAAGGCCGGTGATTTCGAGGCAGCCGCCCGGCTGGACTTCGAATTCCACCGGCGCATCCTGCTGGCCAGCGGCAATCAGGCGATGGTGAGCATCCTCAGTGCCAGTGCCGAGGTGTTCCTGGAGAGCCAGAAACTACCGTTCATCCGGCCGGAGCGGGCCATGGAGACCTGGCAGGAGCACCGCAAGGTCCTCCGTGCCCTGGCCCGACGCGCCAGCGGGGCGGCGCAGAAAAGCATGCAGGAACATGTGCGTAACGCGGCGTTGCGTACAGGGATTGCCTTCATCACTCCCGTAACCCCATGAGTTGGGCTATACCCAAACTCATGCGCCATCATAGGAAGAGTCAATCAGCTGCAGCTTCCTGAACGCGGGAAGGGCGGCTATGATGGGCAACGTTTTTTTTGCTTACAACCCGGAGACATCCATGAGCAACGATCTTATCAAGCACGTCACCGACGCGACCTTCGAGGCCGAAGTACTGAAGGCCCAGGGCCCGGTGCTGGTTGACTACTGGGCTGAGTGGTGCGGTCCTTGCAAAATGATCGCTCCGGTCCTGGACGACATTGCCACCACTTACGAAGGCAAGTTGACCATTGCCAAGCTGAACATCGATGACAACCAGGAAACTCCGGCCAAGCACGGCGTGCGTGGTATCCCGACCCTGATGCTGTTCAAGAACGGCAACGTCGAGGCCACCAAGGTCGGCGCGCTGTCGAAGTCCCAGCTGCAAGCTTTCCTCGACGCCAATATCTAAGCGTCCTCAAAAAGCCCCGCAATTTGCGGGGCTTTTTCGTGAAACAGGGCTAGACGCTCTGAAACTCAGGTGGTACATTCGGCCCCGCACTGGTTTCTCCACTGCCCCCTGCAAGCCGTCGCCGACGCTCTCCTTTTCGATTAGTACGCGATCCTGTCGCCTTCTCTGCGGCGCGGCCTCATTAAGCCAAAAGCTTAATTTCCCCCCCTCCATAAATGATTACGTCATTCCTATATGAATCTGACTGAACTCAAGCAAAAGCCGATTACCGAACTGCTCGAATTGGCCGAACAGATGGGCATAGAAAATATGGCCCGTTCGCGCAAGCAGGACGTGATTTTCTCCCTGCTGAAAAAGCACGCGAAAAGCGGCGAGGAAATCTCCGGTGATGGCGTGCTGGAGATTCTCCAGGACGGCTTCGGCTTCCTCCGCTCTGCAGACGCTTCCTATCTCGCCGGCCCAGACGATATCTACGTCTCGCCGAGCCAGATCCGTCGCTTCAACTTGCGCACCGGTGACACCATCGTTGGCAAGATCCGCCCTCCAAAGGAAGGCGAGCGTTATTTCGCCCTGCTCAAGGTCGACACGATCAACTACGATCGTCCCGAGAACGCGAAAAACAAGATTCTCTTCGAGAACCTGACGCCGCTGTTCCCGACCGTGCGCATGAAGATGGAAGCCGGCAACGGTTCCACCGAAGACTTGACCGGTCGTGTCATCGACCTGTGTGCCCCGATCGGCAAAGGCCAGCGCGGCCTGATCGTGGCCCCGCCGAAAGCCGGCAAGACCATCATGCTGCAGAACATCGCAGCGAACATCGCCCGTAATAACCCTGAAGTTCACCTGATCGTGTTGCTGATCGATGAGCGTCCGGAAGAAGTAACCGAAATGCAGCGCACCGTGCGCGGCGAAGTGGTTGCCTCGACGTTCGATGAGCCGCCAACCCGCCACGTGCAGGTTGCCGAAATGGTGATCGAGAAGGCCAAGCGCCTGGTCGAACACAAGAAAGACGTGGTGATCCTGCTCGACTCCATCACCCGTCTGGCCCGTGCCTACAACACCGTGATCCCAAGCTCCGGCAAGGTGCTTACCGGTGGTGTCGATGCCCACGCCCTGGAGAAACCGAAACGTTTCTTCGGCGCTGCGCGGAACATCGAAGAAGGCGGCTCGCTGACCATCATCGCCACCGCACTGGTTGAAACCGGTTCGAAGATGGATGAAGTGATCTACGAAGAGTTCAAAGGTACCGGCAACATGGAACTGCCTTTGGACCGTCGTATCGCCGAGAAGCGGGTGTTCCCGGCCATCAACATCAACCGTTCCGGCACGCGCCGCGAAGAGTTGCTGACCGCCGATGACGAACTGCAGCGCATGTGGATCCTGCGCAAGCTGCTGCACCCGATGGACGAAGTTGCGGCCATCGAGTTCCTGATCGACAAGCTGAAAACCACCAAGACCAACGACGAGTTCTTCCTGTCGATGAAGCGCAAGTAACACGACGCTTCGGTCAAAAAGGATGGCGCCCCATGGGGCGCCATTTTTTTTGTTTCTGGAAAAGGAGGTTTGGCTTTAGTGTGTGTCTGTTTAGAAACAAACTCGCGTGTGTGACTACACTCGCTGTCCATCCGATCAGGCAAATTACAAGATTTTATGACCATTCTCGCTTATCGCAGGGACATTGACGGCCTGCGTGCCATAGCTGTGCTCGCTGTTGTGCTGTTTCATTTTGGTGTACCGGGCTTTACCGGCGGCTTTGTCGGCGTCGACGTGTTTTTCGTGATCTCCGGCTACTTGATCACCTCGATCATCTGGCGCGAGCGTGAGGCCGGCCGTTTCAGTTTTGTCAGCTTCTGGGCCAGGCGAGCGCGGCGTATCCTGCCGGCACTGTTCGTGATGATGCTCGGCGCGCTGGTGGTGGGCTGGTTCCTGCTGGCTCCAAAGGATTACAGCGAGTTGGGGCGCTCGATACATAACCAGGTGGTGTTTATCTCCAACCTGTTTTTCATGCGTCAGGACGGTTACTTTGATGTGGCCTCCGATATCAAACCATTGCTGCATACCTGGTCATTGTCGGTTGAAGAACAGTTCTACATCCTCTTCCCACTGCTGCTGACACTGCTGTCGAGCCGGCTCAAATATTGGCGCACGGCGCTGTTCGTGTTGTTGCTGGTGTCATTCGGCATGAGTACATGGGCGGTGGCCCACGCTCCGGAACGAGCCTTTTTCCTGCTGCAGATGCGTGCCTGGGAGCTGTTGGCGGGTGCAATGCTGGCGGTAATGCCGGTACGCGAGTACCGCGCCAGCCCGGCGTTGGCGCAGGCCTTCAGCCTTGCCGGCCTCGGCCTGATCCTGCTGGCGGTCTTCGCGTATGACCCGAGCACGCCGTTTCCCGGCGCCGCAGCGCTGTTGCCGGTGGTGGGCGTGGTCTGCCTGATTTGGGCCAACGGCCAGCAAACTACCCTGACGAGCAAGCTGCTGGGTAGCCGCTTGCTGGTGGGGATTGGCCTGATCTCCTACTCCTGGTACCTGTGGCACTGGCCGGTGTACGTGTTTGGCAAGTACGCCAGTGTCGACGGGCTGGGCCCGTGGGAGCTTGGTGCACTGTTTGTGTTGAGCCTGGTGCTGGGTTATGCGTCCTGGCGGTTTGTCGAGGCGCCGTTCCGTGAACGTCGGCTGTTGGCAGGGCGCAAGCAAATCCTGGTGGCGGCGGGTATCGCGCTGCTTGGGGTGGGACTGCTCGGCAAAGGCCTGGTCATGACGAAGGGCTTGCCTTGGCGCCTGTCGCCCGAGGCGCTGCAATTTGCCCAGGCGCGCGAGTGGAGCCCGGACCTTATGGCCTGCCTGGTGGATGGTGGGAAAAATCGCCACCATGGATTTTGTCATTTCGGGCCTCAGTCCGCGCCGACGCGCGCGCTGGTCTGGGGCGATAGCCATGCCACGGCGCTGGTTCCGGCGTTGCGAGACGGCGCCAGCAAGTACGGTGTCAGCGTCACGCAGGCAGGTTATGCCGGTTGCCTGCCGTTTAATCGCAAGGAAAGCGTTCCGGGCTGCTTGACCTTTAACCAGCAGGTCACGCAGCTGCTCGGCAAGGAAACCTTTAGCGACGTGGTGCTGGTGGCGCGCTGGAGCCTGTATGTCTATGGGCAGCGCGATGGTGATACCGAGGCTTCGTTGCTGGACCCGGCGACCGGAACCTATGACCGCGCCTTCGCCGAGCGGCGCTTCGCTGAAAGTCTGGGCGCCCTTGTGCAGCAATTGCGCGCCAGCGGTCATCGGGTGTGGCTGGTCAAGGAAGTCCCCCTGCAGGAATTCAGTCCGCCTTACCGCCTGAGTCGCCTGGCGATGCTCGGCCGGCCCACCGACAAAGAAGGCATGCCCCTGGATGAGCACCTCCAGCG
This sequence comes from Pseudomonas sp. D8002, assembly GCF_013385695.1. Taxonomy (NCBI): domain Bacteria; kingdom Pseudomonadati; phylum Pseudomonadota; class Gammaproteobacteria; order Pseudomonadales; family Pseudomonadaceae; genus Pseudomonas; species Pseudomonas sp. D8002. Next base: position 380,460 of record NZ_JACAPM010000024.1, on the reverse strand, counting down.
CCAGGCCTATATCAGCAGCGTATTCGAGCGCATGGCGGCGGCTGATCCCGGGGTAAAGGTAATGGATCCGGCGCCCAAGTTATGCAGTGCGAATGACTGGTGTCGCGTGGAACTGGACGGTCAGTCGCTGTACACCGACGACAATCACCTCTCGGCGGTTGGTTCGCGGTATGTCGAGGCGTTCCTTGAACCGTTGTTCAAAGCCTTGCGCAATGAAACCCAGGCATCGGCTCTTTGAGTCTGTGTCGTCGGCAATGCTGCTCAATAAGCTGCCAGCGACCGTAAGAGCAGGTAGGATGTACGCCTATTTTACGGGTGGCATGGTTAATGAAATTCAAGGATCTTCGGGATTTCGTGCAGCAACTTGAGCAGCGCGGAGAGTTGAAACGTATCCAGGTGCCGATTTCCCCGGTCCTGGAGATGACTGAGATTTGCGACCGCACCTTGCGCAACAAGGGCCCGGCGCTGCTGTTCGAAAACCCGGTGGGCTTTGATATCCCGGTGCTCGGCAACCTGTTCGGCACTCCCGACCGCGTGGCGTTTGGCATGGGCGCCGAGTCGGTCAGCGAACTGCGCGAGATCGGCAAGCTGCTGGCCTTCCTCAAGGAACCCGAGCCACCCAAGGGGCTCAAGGACGCCTGGTCGAAGCTGCCCATCTTCCGCAAGATCATCGCCATGGCCCCCAAGGTCGTGAAAGACGCGGTTTGCCAGGAAGTGGTGATCGAAGGCGAGGATGTCGACCTCGGCATGCTCCCCGTGCAGACCTGCTGGCCTGGCGACGTCGGCCCGCTGATCACCTGGGGCCTGACCGTCACCAAGGGCCCGAACAAGGACCGCCAGAACCTCGGCATCTACCGTCAGCAAGTGATCGGCCGCAACAAGGTCATCATGCGCTGGCTGAGCCACCGTGGCGGCGCCCTGGATTTCCGTGAGTGGTGCGAAAAGCACCCCGGCCAGCCATTCCCTGTTTCCGTGGCCCTGGGCGCCGACCCGGCGACCATCCTCGGCGCCGTCACGCCGGTGCCCGACAGCCTGTCCGAGTACGCTTTCGCGGGCCTGTTGCGCGGCAATCGCACTGAGCTGGTGAAATGCCGCGGTAACGACCTGCAAGTGCCGGCCACCGCCGAAATCATCCTCGAAGGCGTGATTCACCCGGGCGAGATGGCCGATGAAGGCCCCTACGGCGACCACACCGGCTACTACAACGAAGTCGACAGCTTCCCGGTGTTCACCGTCGAGCGCATCACCCACCGGATCAAGCCGATCTACCACAGCACCTACACCGGCCGCCCGCCGGATGAGCCGGCGATCCTCGGCGTGGCGTTGAACGAAGTGTTTGTGCCGATCCTGCAAAAGCAGTTTCCGGAAATCACTGACTTCTACCTGCCGCCCGAAGGCTGCTCGTATCGCATGGCCATCGTGACGATGAAGAAGTCGTACCCCGGCCACGCCAAGCGGGTAATGCTGGGTGTGTGGTCGTTTTTGCGACAGTTCATGTACACCAAGTTCGTTATTGTCACCGACGACGACATCAACGCCCGGGACTGGAACGACGTGATCTGGGCCATCACCACGCGCATGGACCCCAAGCGCGACACGGTGATGATCGACAATACGCCGATCGACTACCTCGACTTTGCTTCCCCGGTATCGGGCCTCGGCTCGAAAATGGGCCTGGACGCCACCCATAAATGGCCGGGTGAAACCACCCGCGAATGGGGCCGCGTGATCGTCAAGGACGAAGCGGTCACTGCCCGTGTCGATGCGCTCTGGAAAGAATTAGGAATAGATTGATGCGTGTAACCCTGCAGCCTTCCGGTGCGGTACTTGAACTGACGCCCGGCGAGCGGATCCTCGAGGGCGCGCGCCGCCTGGGCTACGATTGCCCCCAGGCCTGCCGCAATGGCGTGTGCCACGTGTGCGCGGCGCTGCTGGTGGAAGGCCGGGTGCAGCAAGCCGGTGAGGTGCGTGACCATGGCGAGTTCTATACCTGCATTGCCGAACCGCTGGAAGATTGCATTGTGTTGTGGGATGGCGTGCTGGCGCCGGGAGAATTGCCGGTGCGCAAACTGTCTTGCCAACTGAGTGAATGCGTTGAAGTGGGCGGTGACGTCTGGCGCGTGCGCCTGCGGGCTCCGGCCGGCAAGGCGGTGCGCTACCACGCCGGGCAGTACCTGATGATTGAGCGGGAAAACGGCGAGAAGTCGGCGTTCTCCCTGGCCTCGGCGCCCCACGCCGGGCGCGAGCTGGAATTGCACGTGCTGGCCCGGGAAGACAGCGCCCGCAGCCTGCTGGAGCAGTTGCAGCGCAACCAGATGGCCCGCATCGAAATGCCGTTTGGCGACACCCACCTGGCGGAACTGCCCGACGGGCCGCTGGTGCTGATTGCCGCCGGCACCGGAATGGCCCAGATGCATAGCCTGATCGAACACTGTCGCGCCAGTGGCTTCAAGCACCCGGTGCATCTTTACTGGGGTGTGCGTCGCCCCGAGGATTTCTACGACATCGAGCACTGGGACCAGTGGCTGCAACTGCCCAACCTGTTCCTGCACAAAGTGGTCAGCGACCTGTGTGGCTGGGAAGGGCGCTGCGGGCTGTTGCATGAAGCGGTGTGCGAAGACATCAGCGACCTCAAGGCCGTGCATGTCTACGCCAGCGGTTCACCGGCGATGATCTACGGCACCCTGGATGCGCTGGTCGAGGCCGGCATGGATGCACACCAGATGCGTGCTGACGTATTTGCCTACGCACCCCGCCCTTAACGTGTGGCGAGGAAGCTTGCTCCCGCTGGGCTGCGCAGCAGCCCCGAAACAGTCGCTGTGTTCTACCTGAAAGACCGCATGAACTTCAGGGGCCGCTTCGCGACCCAGCGGGAGCAAGCTCCCTCGCCACAGAAGCCTTTAAGCGGCTCGATCAGAAACGAACGCCCGTGGTCACCATCGCCGCATTGAACCCGAGCAACACCAGCTCGGCGGCGACCGGCCCGTAGTGGGTGCCCACCGAGGGGATGATCACCGGCGCTACCCCCAGTCCATTCAGCGGAATCTTGTCGCGGTACTTGCCGCGATAGCCCTGGATCAAACCCCCTGTCAGCTTCAAGTACACCGGGTAATCGGGCATGTCGTAGCGTTTGCCGGCATAGGCGTAGTACGAACGCTGGCTGAACGAGTTGCGAAACGTCGCCCCGCCATACACCAGGCCTGACGCTTCATTGCGCTCCAGGCCGATCAGGTCCTGGTTGTTGTTGTGGTCCTTGTCCGGCGCAAAATGCCGGGTGTAGACGCTCGTCTGGGCATACCAGAAGCCTTTTTCGTCCTGGGTCGGCACTTCCGCCGCCAGGGCGGTGGTGGCCTGTGCCAGGAACAACAGGCTGGGCAGTCGGTATTTCATGGAGTGACCTCGGTAGTCGATTCGGTTGGCGGCCAGGTGGGTCGTGACAGGCGCCTATTTTGAAGGCTCAGCGTGCCCCCAGGCTGAACCTGCGCTGAAACTACAGGGATTGAGGCAGCCAATCCTGATGAGCGGAGCGGCCTGGGCTTATGCATTCGCTTATTCTTTAAAGGTATTTAATTTGTTACATAAATATCATTAAGCTATATGCCAACGGACTACCGACTTTCTGCCAATAACCAATAAATGACCGCCACCGTCCGCCACACGGATCGATCGTACGAGCTCAGAGCATTGACGTTCTGGCTTTTGATTCCAAGGGGAGCGGTATGGGGAGCAACAAGCAGCACCTGCTGTACACGGCGATTTTGTCGGCTAATTTGCTGACCGCTGTGGGATTCAGTCCAGTGGCATCCGCCGAAACGGCCACTGCCGATGTACCCAAACTAGATACAGTCATTGTCACCGGCACCCGCGCCCAAGAGCGCACCGCCAGTGCCTCGTTGTCACCTATCGATGTGATTTCCGGCGACACCTTGCGCAGCACCGGCTCTGATGAGTTGGGCGCGGTGTTGGCCCGATTGATTCCTTCCATCAACTTTCCACGCCCGAGCCTGGTAGACGGTGCCGAACTGGTGCGCCCGGCGCAGCTGCGTGGCCTGTCACCGGACCAGGTGTTGGTGCTGGTCAACGGCAAGCGCCGCCACACCAGTGCCTTCGTCAATCTCGGCGGTGCGGTTGGGCGTGGCTCGGCGCCGGCGGATTTGAATGCGATCCCGTTGTCGGCGGTCGACCATATCGAGGTGCTGCGTGACGGCGCATCGGCCCGCTACGGCTCCGATGCGATTGCCGGGGTGATCAACGTGATCCTCAAGCATGACGACCACGGCGGCTCGATCACCAGCAAGTTTGGTGAGTACAAAAAGGGCGACGGTATCCAGCGCAACCTCAGCGGCAACACCGGTGTGGCGCTGGGCGATAGCGGGTTTATCAACATCTCTGCCGAAGGTGCCGACAACGATTACACCAACCGCGCCGGCAAGGACCTGCGTCCGGGCAGCGTTGGTTCGACGACCTACGGCCAGCGGGTGTTCCGCCAGGGCGAGCCGGCCACTGACCAGGGCAAGCTGTTTCTCAACTCGGAATATTCCTTCAGCGATGCGGCCGAGTTCTATGCGTTTGGCGGCTACAGCAAGACCCGCGGCGAGACGGCGGCGTTCTACCGGGCCAGTAACGCGAGCAACAACATTCCTGCGCTCAACCCCAATGGTTACCTGCCGTTGATTCGCGGTGACGTGGAAGACACGTCCCTGGCGGTCGGCCTGCGCGGCTTGTTGGCCTATGACTGGCACTACGATGTGTCGGTCAACTACGGCAAGAACCAGTACCAGATCGGTACCGAAACCATCAACACCTCGCTGGGCCTGGCCACGCCGCGCAAATTCGACAACGGCACGTTGGTCAATGACCAGAAGCAACTCAGCCTGGACCTGTCGCGGGAATTCAGCCTGGGCTGGTTGCCGTATCCAGTGTCGGTGGCGTTTGGCGGCGAATACCTGGACCAGGGTTACCAGATCAAGGCGGGCGACCCGGCGTCCTACTACCAGACCGGCAGCTCGGGCCTGGGCGGCTTCCGTGATTCCGACGCCGGCACCAGCACACGCCACAACTGGGCGCAGTACCTGGACCTGGAAACCAACTTCACCGAAAAACTCAGTGCCTCCGCCGCCGTGCGCCACGAGGACTACAGTGATTTTGGTTCCAACGTCAGCGGCTCGCTCTCGGCGCGCTACGACTTCACCCCGCAAGTGGCCTTGCGCGGCAGTGTATCCAACGGTTTCCGTGCGCCGTCCCTGGCCCAGCAAAACTTCGCCTACACCTCGTCGCAACTGATCGGCAACACCATCCAGGAAGCCGGCACCTTCCCGGCCAACAGCCAGGTGGCGCGCCTGCTCGGCGCTGAAGACCTGAAAGCCGAGAAGTCCCGCAACTACAGTCTCGGCCTGGTGCTGGAGCCGACCGACAACCTGACCGTGACCGCCGATGTCTACCGTATCGACATCAGCGACCGCATCAGCCTGTCCTCCAACCTGGACCTGAGCAAGAACCCGGCTGCGCTCGCGTATCTGCAGGCCAATGGCGTGGGCAACATCAACTACACCACGGTGCGCTACTTCACCAACGCCACCGACACCACCACCAATGGCGTCGACCTGGTGGCCAACTATCGCTACCAACTGGACAACGGTGTGCGCTGGAACAGCACCGTGGGCTACAACTACAACCACACCAAGGTCACCGACGTAAAAGCCAACCCGTCCGTACTGGATAGCCTGGGCGCGAGCCTGGTTCGGGTGGACCGTCGCGAGCGCATCGGCCTGCTGGGCGATACCACGCCACAGCACAAGCTGAGCCTGGGCAACGACCTGAGTTTCGGCAACTGGGCGCTGCACAGTAATTTGGTGCGCTATGGTTCATTCACCAGCTACCAGGCCGACCCGACCAACGACCAGAGCTTCAAGGCCGCCTGGCTGTTGGACCTGTCAGCCGACTACAAGCTGAAAAACTGGACCTTCACCGTTGGCGGCGACAACGTCACCGACAAATACCCGGAAAAACTCAATGCCTACGCCAGCAGTGGTGGCAATTTGGCATATAGCACTTTTTCGCCGTACGGTTACAGCGGCGCGTTCTATTACGGTAAAGTTGCTTACAACTGGTAACAGCTTCTCGTAACAACAAAGGAGACCTAAGCGATTTGCCATGACCGCCATTGAATCTGATCTTTTGCAATTGGCTTACCCTCCGCGGCTCGATCTGGGGCCGCAACTCACTCACGAACAGTTGATGAGCTCGATGCAAGCCACCATGGCTTTGCATAAGGGTGGGCCGGTCTGGCTATTCGCTTACGGTTCGCTGATCTGGCGGCCTGAATGTTCGTCGACACAGCGGATGCGGGCGCGGGTCCACGGTTATCACCGGGGCTTGTACCTGTGGTCTCATGAGCACCGGGGCACGCCGGAAATACCGGGGTTGGTGTTTGGCCTGGATCGCGGCGGCTCGTGCAGCGGGTTTGCCTACCGCTTGCCGGAAGATCAACTGGAGGCCTCGCTGTATGCCCTGTGGCAGCGCGAGATGCCGTATCCCTCGTACCGGCCGCACTGGCTCAGCTGTCGTCTGGAAGATGGCAGCCAGGTGCAGGCATTGGGATTTGTCCTGGAGCGGCACCTGCCCAGTTATGCCGGCAATTTGCCCGACATCGTGCTGAATCACGTGTTGCAAAGCGCTTGCGGGCGTTACGGCACTACGCGCGATTATGTCGAGCAGACCGTCAACGCCCTGCGTAGCCACGCCATGCCAGACAAGAATCTGGAGGCGCGGCTCAAGCGGTGTTCCAAAGGCTGTTCCGACGATTAACGTGCGGCACTGACGCTATTGGTATGCCACAAGGTGGGGATCAGGAACGCGATGGCCAGCAGGCACGCGCCGATCAGCAATACGAAACCACCGTCCCAGCCGAAATGGTCAACGGTGTAGCCCATGGCCGCACTCGCTGCCACTGAACCACCCAGGTAACCGAACAAGCCCGTAAAGCCCGCTGCGGTACCGGCGGCTTTTTTCGGTGCCAGTTCCAGCGCCTGCAGGCCGATCAGCATCACCGGACCGTAGATCAGGAAGCCGATGGAGAACAGCGCGATCATGTCGATCATCGGGTTGCCCGGCGGGTTGAGCCAGTAAACCAGGGTCGCCACGGTGACCAGGCCCATGAACACAATGCCGGTCAGGCCACGGTTGCCACGGAAGATCTTGTCTGACATCCAGCCGCACAGCAGCGTGCCCGGAATGCCCGCCCACTCGTAGAAGAAGTACGCCCACGAGGTTTTATCCACGTCGAAGTGCTTGGCTTCCTTGAGGTACGTCGGCGCCCAGTCCAGCACGCCGTAGCGCAGCAGGTAGACGAAGACGTTGGCGAAGGCGATGTACCACAGCATTTTGTTGCGCAGCACGTACTTGACGAAGATTTCCTTGGCGCTGAATTCGTCCTCGTGGCTGGCGTCGTAGCCTTCCGGGTAGTCGTTCTTGTATTGCTCGATGGGCGGCAGGCCCACCGATTGCGGGGTGTCGCGCATGGTGATGAAGGCAAATGCCGCCACCAGCAGGGCCACGGTGGCCGGCACGTAGAACGCCGCGTGCCAGTCGTTGAACCAGGCCATGCCCAGCAGGAACAGCGGGCCGATCAAGCCGCCGCCGACGTTATGCGCCACGTTCCATACGGAAACCACACCGCCGCGTTCCTTCTGCGACCACCAGTGCACCATGGTCCGCCCACTTGGCGGCCAGCCCATGCCCTGGGCCCAGCCGTTGATGAACAGCAGAATGAACATCATGGTCACGCTGGAGGTAGCCCAAGGTGCGAAACCGAAAATGAACATCACCCCGGCGGACACCAACAGGCCGAAGGGCAGGAAGTAGCGCGGGTTGGAGCGGTCGGACACCAGGCCCATGAGGAACTTGGACAGGCCGTAGGCAATTGCGATCGCCGACATTGCCAGGCCCAGCTGGCCACGGGTGTAACCCTCGTCGATCAGGTACGGCATGGCCAGGGAGAAGTTCTTGCGCAGCAGGTAGTACCCGGCGTAACCGAAGAAAATACCGGCGAAGATCTGCCAGCGCAGGCGTCGGTACGTGCTGTCTATTTTTTCTTCAGGCAGGGGCGCCTGATGTGCGGCAGGACGGAAGAAAGCAAACATTCAAGAGCTCCAGATTTCTTGTTTTGACTGCGGATGCGAATGTTACAGTTTCGTTACCGAAAATAGCACCGCCTCTTATCTGCGGGCATAGGAATTGAGTGCAATTGCATGTTCTTTTACGAACATGTCGCTTAGAGACAAGTGAGGGGCGTTTTCAGGAGGGGATGCCAAGAAGCTGTGGTGAGGGAGCAAGCTCCCTTACCACAGGCAGTGATTCGGTTCAGTTGCCGTTGGCGGCTGCGATATCACCTGGAAGCAGGTGTTCCTGGATCTTCTGGCTGCGGGATTCCACCAGTTGACCCTGGTCGTCGAAGCGCAACACGATCAGCCAGTCATACACATTTTCCGGCCATTTCTTCATGCCGGTCAGCGCCGCGCCGTCACCGCCGAAGGCCTCGATCAACTTGTCGATATGCCCGTGATGCCAGGCGATCAACACGGTCTGCGCCTGGTTGGACTTGCGCAGGGACTTCACCAGCTTGCCGACTTGATCGTCTGAGTAGGGTGTTTCAAGCGGGAGCTGCAGGCGCTGGGCCAGGGGTGTCAGGGTCAGGCGCGGGCGAGAGCTTTCCTTGCTGTCGCTGGTAGCGATCAGCCGCTGGGGCACCACGGAGATGCCGTTCAACAGCAGCGGGTCGAAATAGCTGGCGTAGGCCGCCGCCCGCTGTTCGCCCTTGGGGCTCAGCAACGGACCTTCATCGGGTTTTTCCGCATGGCGCACGATCAGCACCGTCACGTTGTTCAGCCCGCGTACATCCTTGCCCTCTTTATGGGCAAAGGCGTGAGCCGACACCATCATCAACAACCCCAGAAACAGCGCGCGCAGCGGTGTGACCATTATTCATTCCTGCCAGTGAGTGAGTGCCTCGGCCGATCATGGGCCCAGGCACTCCGCGGACAAAATGAAACAATAGTCAGCGTAGCTGCACCACGACCTTGCCCACAGCCTTGCGCTGGCCGAGGTCGTTGATCGCCTGCGCCGCCTGCTCCAGCGGGTACACCTGGGACACCAGCGGCTTCAACTTGCCCTCGGCGAACCAGCCGAACAGTTGCTGAAAGTTGGCGGCATTGTCCTGCGGCTGGCGCTGGGCGAACGACCCCCAGAACACCCCGACCACCGCCGCGCCCTTGAGCAGCGCCAGGTTTACTGGCAACTCAGGAATGCGCCCGCTGGCAAAGCCCACCACCAGCAGCCGGCCATTCCAGGCGATGCCGCGAATGGCCTGGTCAAACAGGTCGCCGCCCACCGGGTCGTAGATCACATCCACGCCGTTGCCGCCGGTAAGGCGTTTGATCTCGTCCTTGAGGCTGGCTTCGCTGTAGTTGATCAACTCATCGGCACCGGCAGCCTTGGCCACCGCCAGCTTGTCGGCGCTGCTGGCCGCGGCGATCACTCGGGCGCCCATGGCCTTGCCGATTTCCACCGCAGCCAGGCCGACGCCGCCGGAGGCACCGAGCACCAGCAGGGTTTCCCCGGGTTGCAGGTTGGCCCGTTGCCTCAGGGCGTGCATCGACGTGCCGTAGGTCATGCTGAAGGCGGCGGCGGTGTTGAAGTCCATGCTCGGCGGGATCGGCAGCACGTTGTAGCCCGGCACCGCGACCTGCTCGGCGAAGCTGCCCCAGCCGGTCAGGGCCATCACCCGGTCACCGACCTTCAGGTGGCTGACGTTCTCACCGACTTGGCTGATCACGCCTGCCGCTTCACCGCCCGGCGAAAACGGGAAGGGCGGCTTGAACTGGTACTTGCCTTCGATGATCAGGGTGTCCGGGAAATTGACCCCGGCCGCATGCACGTCCAACAGGATTTCGTTCTTCTTGATCGCCGGGCTTTCGACGTCTTCCAGCACCAGGGTTTCGGCGGGGCCGAAGGCTTTGCACAGCACAGCTTTCATCGGACTATTCCTTTTGGCGTGTTGGCCGATAAGTGTAGGTGGGCAGGGCGACGGGTCAACGAGCATGCCCCGGCCTGATAAGTCGCCATAAGCTTGTGCTCAGGGCTGCTAGCGTTATGCTACTGGGCAACCGAATTGAGGAATGAACTGTGAAAGCGTGGATCCTGTTGATGCTGGCCCTGACACTGCCGACGGCAGCCCTGGCCGAAGAAGCCAAAGAAGGCGAAGCGCCGAAGGTCAGCTATATCAGCCTGAGCCCGCCGTTTGTCGGTAACTACGGCCTGGATGGCACCGCGAAGCTGCGGGTGTTCAAGGCGGATATCGCCCTGCGGGTCACCGGTCCCGAGGCAGCCGCTGCTGTGAAAGCCAACGACGCGCTGATTCGCAACCAGTTGGTGGCGCTGTTTACCCAGCAGACCAACGACACCATGAGCAGCGTTGATGGGAAGGAAAAACTGCGCCAGGAAGCCCTGAAGCAGACCCAGCAAGTGATGAACGACGAAACCGGCAAGCCGCAGGTTGAGGATCTGTTGTTCAACAACCTGATCATCCAGTAAGCCGGTCGCTTCGCGCCCTTCGCGAGCAAGCCCGCTCCCACATTTAACCGCATTCTCATGTTAGAACTCGGTCAAGTGTGGGAGCGGGCTTGCTCGCGAAGAGGCCCTGACAGACACCTCAGGAAGCCAGGCTCTTCCTGAACCGCGCCAACGCCACCGCAAAGAACAGCAACCCAATCCCCGCCAGCGCCAGCAAGTCCGGCCACACCACATTCACACCCGCATCCCGGAACAGAATCGCCGCACTCAGGCTCACAAAGTGCGTCGACGGCGAGCCCTGCATCACCCATTGCAACCACTGCGGCATGCTGTCCAGCGGCGTGCTGCCGCCGGACAACAGCAGCATCGGGATAATCACCGGGATCGCCAGCAGGCCAAACTGCGGCGTCGAGCGGGCGAGGGTGGCGAGGAAGATGCCGAGGGCAGTACTGGCAAACAGGTACAGCGCCGTCACCAGCAAAAACAAAGTCAGCGACCCGGCCAGCGGCACGCCGAGCAAGCCTTTCACCACCACTTCCAGCGACAGCCAGGTGCACAGCACCACCACCAGCATGTTGCTCCAGATTTTCGCCAGCATGATTTCCAGCGCAGTCAGCGGCAGCACCAGCAAATGGTCGAGGGTGCCGTGTTCGCGCTCACGCAGCAGCGCGGTGCCGGTCAGCACGATGGCGAGGATGGTGATGTTGTTGACGATCTGGATCACCGCCAGAAACCAGCCGCCTTCCAGGTTGGTATTGAACAGCGCCCGGGTGGTCAGCAGCGCCGGCGCCTTTTGGGCGGCATCGGCCTGGTTGCCATAGGTCAGCAATTCCCGCTGGAAAATCCGCCCGATATACCCGGCACCCATGAATGCCTGGCTCATGGCCGTGGCATCGACGTTGACCTGCACCCCCGGCTGGCGCCCGGCCAACAGGTCGGCCTGGAAATTCGCCGGCACGTTGATCACGAAGGTGTACTGGCCGCTGTCCATCACCTTGTCCAGTTGGTCGTACGGCAACGGCACCGCCGCCTGGAATTCCGGCGGTTGCAGTGCTTCGGCCAGTTGCCGGGAAAGCGCGCTGTGGTCTTCATCCACAAAGGCCACGCTGGCGTTGTGCACACCGATCACCGAGCCGGCGGCGGGCATATAGATGGCGACGGTAAAGGCGTAGAACAGGAACAGCAGCAACACGCTGTCGTGGCGCAGGCTGGTCAGTTCCTTGATGCCGAGGCGCAGGATATGGGCGAACTTGTGCATCTCAGGCCTCCTGCTTCTTGAGCATGATCAGGCTAAGCCCGGTGAACCCCAGGAAAAACCCGAACAGCGCCAGGCACTGTGGCCATAGCTGACGCAGGTCCAGGGCCTTGGTAAAGGTGCCCACCGCAATGTCGAGGAAGTAGCCCGCCGGAAACAACATGCCCATCAACGCGGCGGCGCCTTCCAGGGACGAGCGCGGCACGATCAGCCCGGAGAACTGGATGGTCGGCAGGCTGGTGATGATCATGGTGCCGAGGATCGCTGCGATCTGGGTGCGGGTGAACGCGGAAATCAGCAGGCCCATGCTAGTGGTGGCCAGCACATACAGCAGGCCGCCGAAAGCCAGGGTCACGCCGCTGCCCTTGAACGGCACGCCGAACAGCCAGCGGTTCATCGCCACCAGCAGGCCCAGGTTGATCAGGCTCACGGCCAGGTACGGCGCCTGCTTGCCCAACAGGAATTCCAGGCGGGTCAGGGGTGTGGCGTAGAAGTTGGTGATGGAGCCCAGTTCCTTCTCGCGCACGATCCCCAGGGCCGTGAGCATCGCCGGGATAAACGCGAGGATCAGCGCCATCACGCCGGGACCGATAGCGTTCACGCTGACCACGTCCTGGTTGTAGCGAAAGCGGGTTTCCAGTTTGGCGGCGGCTTGCTGATTCAATGGTGTGCTGTTCAGTTCGGCCAGTTGTTGGAGGTTGGCCTGGTGCACGGCCTCGACATAATTGCGGCTGGTTTCCGCACGGAACGGCATGCCGCCATCGAGCCAGGCGGCCACGGCGGGTTGGCGGCCGGCGTAGAGATCGCGGCCGAACCCTGGCGGAATCTCCAGCGCCAGTTTGATTTCCGAGCGTTGCAGGCGTTTGTGCAGTTCGTTGGAGTCAGTGATCGGCGGCTGTTCGGCGAAATAGCGCGAACTGCGAAAGGCCTCCAGATAGGCGCGGCTTTGCGGCGTCTGGTCCTGGTCGTAGACGGCGAAGGCGAGCTTCTCCACGTCCAGGGATATGCCGTAGCCGAAGATCACCATCATGAAAATCGCCCCCAACAGGGCGAAGGCCATGCGCACTTTGTCCCGCAGCAATTCCTTGCCTTCGCGGCTGGCCACGGCCAACAGGCGGGCGACGCTGAACCCGTGTTTGCTGACGGGTGGGGCCATGGGTTCGCTGACGGTTTCGGAGGGCGCGGTGGCCGCTTCGGGCGCGCCTTGGGCCTGTTCCAAGCAGGTGACGAACGCTGCTTCCAGGGTTTCGCCGTGGAACTGCTGTTGCAGCGCGTCCGGCGTGTCGCAGGCCAGCACCTTGCCCGCGTGCATCAGCGAGATGCGGTCGCAGCGCTGGGCTTCGTTCATGAAGTGGGTGGACAGGAAGATCGTCACGCCCTGTTCCCGGGACAGTTCGATCAGCAGCCGCCAGAAGTCATCCCGCGCGGCCGGGTCGACGCCCGAGGTCGGCTCATCGAGGATCAGCACTTCCGGGCGGTGCAGCACCGCCACCGCCAGGGACAAGCGCTGGCGCAGGCCCAGCGGCAACTCGCCGGACGGCTGCTCGGCAACGTCGCCCAGGTCAAAACGCTTGATCAACTCGTCGATGCGCTGGCCGCTCCCGGCCTTGGGCAGGTCGAACAACTGCGCATGCAGCACCAGGTTCTGGCGCACGCTGAGTTCGCCGTACAGCGAGAAGCTTTGCGACATGAAACCCACGCGCTTGCGGGTGGCCAGGTCCTTGGCGTTGACCGGGTTGCCCAGCAGCGTGGCGGTGCCCTCGGTGGCGGGCATCAACCCGGTGAGGACTTTCATGGTGGTGGTCTTGCCGCAGCCGTTGGAGCCGAGGAAACCAAAGATCTCGCCCCGGCCAATCGCGAAGCTGACCTTGTTGACTGCCGTGAAGTCGCCGAAGCGCAGGGTCAGGTCGTGGGCTTCGATGGCGATGTCGGTGTTGTCGCTTTGCCGTGGCGGAATCACCAGGGGTTCGTTGTTATGGGCGCTGTCGCCCTGGAAATGGGTGAAGGCTTCGTCCAGTTTGCCGCTGGGCGTCGCGGCGGCGAGTTCGCTGCTCAGGCCGTCGGCGATCAGCTTGCCGCGGTCGAGCATCAGGCAGTGTTCAAACTGCTCGGCTTCTTCCATGTAGGCGGTGGCCACCAGCAGTGTGAGCTGCGGGCGTTCGCTGCGTACGGTTTCCACCAGTTCCCAGAAGCGTCGACGGGACAGCGGGTCGACGCCGGTGGTGGGTTCGTCGAGGATCAACAGGTCCGGGTCGTGGATCAGTGCACAGCACAGGCCGAGTTTCTGCTTCATGCCGCCGGAGAGCTTGCCGGCAGGTCGCTCGGCGAAACGCTCGAGGTCAGTGGCCAGCAGCAGGTTGTGCATGCGCTGGTCGCAATCGGCTTTTGACAGGCCGAACAGCGTGGCAAAGAACCGGATGTTTTCGCTGATGGACAGCTCGGGGTAAAGGTTACCGCCCAGGCCTTGAGGCATGAAGGCGATACGCGGGTACAGGCTGTTGCGGTGGCGGCGGTCTTCGATGGCGCCACCGAGTACTTGCAGCTCGCCCTGTTGAAGCTTTTTGACCCCGGCGATCAAGCCCAGCAGGCTCGACTTGCCGGCGCCGTCCGGGCCGATCAACCCGCAGCGTGTGCCGGCAGGCAGGCTGAAGGCGATGTCGATCAGCGCCTGTTGCTTGCCGTAGCGATGGTTGATCCCCGTGGCGTGCAGCGCCAGGCCGTTCATTGCAGGTTGGCCGGCCAGTCCAGGTCAGCGGTGCGCACATAGCCGGCGCCGGGCATGCCCGGTTTGGCTTGGGGCACGGCGCTTGGTTGGGTCAGGCGCAGCTTGACCCGGAACACCAGCTTCTGGCGTTCGTCGCGGGTTTCCACTTCCTTGGGGGTGAACTGCGATTTGGCGGCGACGAAGCTGATTTTCGCCGGCAGCGGTTGCTTCGGCAGGGCGTCGAGGACGATCCGCGCTTCGCTGCCCACGGTCAAAGCGCCTGTGACTGAAGCGGGCAGATACAGGTTCATGTATTGGTCGTTGGGGTCGATCAGCAGTAACACGCGACCACCCGCGCCGAGCACTTCGCCGGGTTCGGCCAGGCGTAGCTGGATGATGCCGTCGATAGGCGCCCGCAGGCTGCTGTCTTCGATTTCACTGGTGAGCTGGGCGACCTGAGCCTGGGCGGCGCCGATGGCGGCCTTTACCGAATTGACCTGGGCCTGGGCGGCGACCACGGCAGCGTTGCCGGTGTTTTGCCGGGCCTGCTGCTGGTCGATCAGCTGGCCGCTGGCGAAGCCGCGCTTGTACAGCTCCTGGGTGCGCTTGAGTTCCTGGCTGGCCAGCAGTTGTTCGCTCCGGCGCAGTTGCACATTGGCTTCGGCAGCAGCGAAATTCTCCCTGGCCCGCAGCACTTCGGCTTCGGCCTGGGCGCGCTGGGCTTCCAGGGTGCGGGTGTCCATGCGCGCCAGCAGTTGGCCCTTGAGCACCTTGTCGCCTTCGTCCACCCGCACTTCGGCGAGGCGACCGGGGATCTTGGCGGCGATCTGCACTTCAGTCGATTCCAGCCGGCCATTGCCCATGCTCAAGCCTTCGGGCAGGCGGTCTTGGGTGGATTGCCAATAGCCGAAGCCGCCGGCGGCCAGCAGCAAGACAATCAATGGAATGGCGAAAAGATGGGAGGTGCGGTGGTTCGTCGACATGGGTGCATCCTGCGGCGTTAGCGTCCTAGTTTGACCGATCCTGCCCGGAGGCCCTTGATGCGGGTCAAATGAAGCGCCAGCCTAACCCGGTTGGCGCGCAGATGCATGCGCCATGGGCGTGACCGCAGGGTTCTGCTGTTTCAGCGCAGGCCGAGTACGGCGGCCCATTGCTCGGCGGTGACCGGCATCACCGAAAGGCGGCTGCCTTTTTGCACCAGGGGCAACTCGGCGAGGGCGGTTTGCTGTTTCAGATAGCCCAGCCCCAGGACCTTCGCAAAGGTCTCGACGTGGGCAACATTGATCGCGCTCCACGGGTTTTTTTCAGGGCTGGCCTTGGCGTCGAAATAATGACTGTCGGGCTCCAGCGCGGTCGGGTCCGGGTAGGCTGCCTCGACGATTTTACCGATGCCGGCAATCCCCGGTTCCGGGCAGCTGGAGTGGTAGAAGAAGAACTGGTCACCCACCGCCATCGCCCGCAGGAAGTTCCGCGCCTGGTAGTTGCGCACCCCGTCCCACCGGGCCTCGCCGAGCTTTTCCAGGCCCTTGATGGACAGTTCATCGGGCTCGGATTTCATCAGCCAATAGGCCATGTTTTCGCTCCTCAAAAGTCGATTGGGAAAGTTGTCCTGCAATTTTATGACAAACCGACAGTCGGTTGGCGTCAAGGTTTGCGTGTTGGTTCACGTTAACGCAGAATGCCGGGGTTTTGAGCTTGACGCAGCTGGCACGGACTACTAATGGAACGTTGCTGTCATCGTGTGCAAGATGCCTGAAGGGGGGCAATCGATGAAACGCAAACCGGATTTACTATGGATTTTGGTTATTTTGTTCGGCCTGGGCGTTGTGACCACCGGCTATGCGCAGAGCTTGTGGTCGAACAAGACTGACGCACCGATTGAACTCGCACAGCAACAGCCGCAACCGTTCAAACGCTGACCCGTCTTCAAGGCGCTGCTGATTCCAGTAGCGTCTCTGCTATATACCAATCCTTATCGGTGACTGTGCCCTCAAGCGGTACATCCCAGCTTGCCTGTGCCAATCGTTCGACCTTCTGGCATTCATGGGCCAGGCCCAACAGCGTCGGCTTGCGCCAGGATTTCCGGCGGGCCATGTAGGCCAGGCTGCGGTCATAAAACCCGCCGCCCATGCCCAACCGTCCGCCCTCATCATCAAAGCCAACCAGTGGCAGCAGCACCAGGTCCAGCGCCCAGACCTTGCGTTGTCGGCTGGCATTTACCTGGGGCTCGAGGATGCGAAAACGGTTGGGCCTCAGCTTTTCGCCGGGGCGCACTCGCTGGAACACCATCTTGGTTCGCGGCCATGCACTGAGCACCGGCAGGTAAGTCGCCTTGCCCCGGCGCTGTGCAGCGCGCAGCAGCAGGCGCGGATCGATTTCACCGTCCGTCGGTAGATATAAGGATAGGTGTTTGGCCCGGCGAAACAGCGGGTGCTGTGCCAGTTGCCGATACAGGCCCAGGGCGGCCTGGCGTTGCTCGCTTGGCGTCAGGGCGCGGCGGGCTTTGCGCAGCATGCGTCGAAGTTGCGGGCGTGAAAGCGGCGCAGGTTCGGTCATGGTTTTCGGCTCATAAAACAATGCCAGTCCTGGGACTGGCATTGGATTTGGGAATCAGGCTCCCCGACAGAACCGCTGTCGACTTAGCCCTTGAACCCGAAAGTTCAAGGTGGAAGAAACAGTAGGCTTTAAGGCTTTCCGTCTAGCGGACATGCACACCAGCCCAACGTGTAACTTCCAGGGTAGTGCGAATCGGCTCAGGGACATCGCCGACTGGCAAGCACGCCAGGGAGTGGGGCGAGTATACCCGAAACCGACGCCGCAATCAGCCCTTGGGTGGCTCTGGATCGGTAGAAAGTACCAGATCGACCCGCTCCAGCAGGTCGCGCACCTGCTCGCGCGTCGAGCCGCTGGCCTGCACGTCAGGCCGTTCCTGCTTATGCAGCAGATCGTGGGTAATGTTCAGGGCGGCCATCACGGCGATGCGATCGGCGCCGATGACTTTGCCGCTGCTGCGGATTTCGCGCATCTTGCCGTCCAGGTAGCGGGCAGCGCTCACCAGGTTGCTGCGTTCTTCCTGGGGGCAGATGATCGAATATTCTTTGTCGAGAATCTGCACGGTGACGCTATTGCTTGAACTCATGAGTCTTGCTCCAGGGCCTTCAGGCGCGAAATCATCGATTCGACCTTACGCCGGGCGATTTCGTTTTTTTCAATGAGGTGAGCGCGTTCCTCGCGCCAGGTCTTTTCCTGAGCTAATAGGAGTCCGTTTTGGCTCTTAAGTTGCTCGACCCGGTTAATTAGCAGCTCGAGTCTGGCCATCAGCGCTTGCAGGTCGGTGTCTTCCATTGGGTTCCACTGGATTTTGTCTGATGAATGGCAACTGCTGGATAAACGATCTGACGCCCTTGATAGTCTTGGTACGTCTGCCGATGCTAGGATACAGCGCTTCATTCTAGACATTGCGCCGTCTGGCGCCTAGCTCACCATGCCCATTCAGAACTCCCCGTACGATGCTTTTTCCAAACTGCTGAGTTCCAGCGGTCATCCTTGCTCGCCTGCCGAACTGCACGGCGTGCTGCTGGGCCGCAGCTGCACCGGTGTCGGCTTTGATGCCGACAACTGGCTGGCCGACGTCGCCGAGCTGCTGGAAACCGAGCCTACCGAAAACGTGCGCAATGCGCTCATCGGCCTGCAAGAGATGGTTAAAGGCGAGCTGACCGGTGATGACGTCACCGTCGTCTTGCTGCTGCCTACCGATGACGCGCCGCTCACCGAGCGCGCCGCCGCGTTGGGCCAATGGTGCCAAGGCTTCCTCCACGGTTTCGGCGTGAACGCCGGCGGCCTCGACCTGAGCACCGATGCCCAGGAAGTGCTGCAGGACCTGGCCGCCATCTCTCAGGTGCAAGACGCCCTGGAAGAGTCCGAAGACGGCGAAAGCGACTACATGGAAGTCATGGAATACCTGCGCGTCGCGCCGCTGCTGCTGTTCACCGAGACCCGTAAATCGGCTGAGCCCGCTGCACCCAAGCCGTCGCTGCACTAAGAAAGGAAGCCCATCTGCCCATGATCCATATCCCCAAAGCGGAATACACCCGGCGCCGCAAGGCGCTCATGGCGCAGATGGAACCCAACAGCATCGCCATCCTGCCGGCGGCCGCGGTAGCCATCCGCAACCGTGACGTCGAGCACGTCTACCGCCAGGACAGCGACTTCCAGTACCTGAGCGGCTTCCCCGAACCGGAGGCGGTGATCGTGCTGATGCCCGGCCGCCAGCACGGCGAGTACGTGCTGTTCTGCCGCGAACGCAATGCCGAGCGCGAACTGTGGGACGGCCTGCGAGCGGGCACCGAAGGCGCGATTCGCGATTTTGGCGCCGATGACGCCTTCCCGATTACCGATATCGACGACATCCTGCCCGGCCTGATCGAAGGCCGCGACCGGGTGTATTCGGCCATGGGCAGCAATGCCGAATTCGACCGGCACCTGATGGAGTGGATCAACGTGATCCGCTCTAAAGCGCACCTCGGCGCCCAGCCACCGAACGAATTTGTTGCCCTGGATCATCTGCTTCATGACATGCGCCTGTATAAATCGGCGGCAGAAGTGAAGGTGATGCGCGAGGCGGCGCGGATTTCCTGCGCGGCCCATGTACGGGCGATGCAGGCCAGCCGCGCCGGGTTGCATGAGTTCAGCCTGGAAGCGGAGCTCGACTACGAGTTTCGCAAGGGCGGGGCGAAGATGCCGGCCTATGGTTCCATCGTCGCCTCGGGGCGCAACAGCTGCATCCTGCATTACCAGCAGAATGACGCGGTGCTCAAGGACGGCGACCTGGTGCTGATCGACGCCGGTTGCGAGATCGACTGCTACGCCAGCGACATCACCCGCACCTGGCCGGTGAGCGGCAAGTTTTCCGCCGAGCAGAAGGCGATTTATGAAATCGTGCTGGCTTCCCAGGAGGCCGCCTTTGCTGAAATCGCCCCGAACAAGCATTGGAACCAGGCCCACGAGGCGACGGTGCAAGTGATCACTGCCGGGCTGGTGAAGCTGGGATTGTTGCAGGGTGATGTCGACGAACTGATCGCCAGTGAAGCCTATAAAGCCTTCTACATGCACCGCGCCGGCCACTGGCTGGGGATGGATGTGCACGATGTGGGCGAATACAAGGTCGGCGGCGAGTGGCGGGTGCTGGAAGTCGGCATGGCACTGACCGTGGAGCCGGGGATTTACATCTCGCCGGACAACCAGAACGTGGCGAAGAAATGGCGTGGCATTGGCGTACGCATCGAGGACGACGTGGTGGTGACCAAGCAAGGCTGTGAAATTCTGACCGGTGGCGTGCCCAAGTCCGTCGCCGAGATCGAAGCATTGATGGCGAGCGCCCGATGAGCCGGGTCAACCTGGCGATTATCGGCGGCGGCCTGGTGGGTGCCAGCCTCGCATTGGCCTTGCAGGCCGGGGCCAAGGCCCGGGGCTGGAAGATCGTGCTGATCGAGCCGTTTGCCCCCGGCGACAGCTACCAGCCGAGCTATGACGCGCGTTCTTCAGCGCTGTCCTTTGGCGCGCGGCAGATCTATCAACGGTTGGGCGTGTGGCAGGAAATCTCTCGCCGCGCCGAGCCGATCAAACAGATTCATGTGTCGGACCGTGGCCGCTTCTCTACCGCGCGCCTGTCGGCCATGGAAGAGGGTGTGCCGGCGCTTGGCTACGTGGTGGAAAACGCCTGGCTGGGCCAATGCCTGTGGCAAGGGCTGGACAAGGACGTGGTCAGTTGGCGTTGCCCGGCGGAAGTTACGCGCATGGAGCCGCTTGCCGATGGCTACCGCCTGACCCTCAATGACGAAACCGTGCTGGAGTGCGACCTCGCGGTGCTGGCCGATGGCGGTCGCTCAGGTTTGCGCGAGCAACTGGGCATCGGCGTTAAAAAGCGGCCGTACAACCAGAGCGCCCTGATCGCCAACATCACCCCAAGCGAGGCCCACAACGGCGAGGCGTTCGAGCGGTTCACCGACGAAGGCCCGATGGCCTTGCTGCCGTTGCCGGACAACCGTTGCGCGCTGGTCTGGACCCGCATCGGCATGGACGCCAAGCGCCTGGCCGAGCTGGACGAACGCAGCTTCCTGAATGAACTGCAGGGCGTGTTCGGCTACCGCCTGGGCACCCTCAAGCAAGTCGGTGCGCGCCACCTGTACCCGCTGACGCTCGTGGAAGCGGAAGAACAAGTGCGCTCTCATCTGGCCGTACTTGGCAATGCCGCCCACAGCCTGCACCCGATTGCCGGTCAGGGCTTCAACCTGTCCCTGCGGGATGCCTACGCGTTGGCCGAGGCGCTGCTGGCCGGGCCGGCGATTCCGGGCGACCTGGCGACACTGCAGGCGTACCGCGAGCGTCAGCGCATGGACCAGAAGCTCACCGTCGGCTTCTCCGATCAGGTCACCCGCCTGTTTGGCAGTGCGCAACCGTTGGTCGCGCTGGGCCGCAACATGGGCTTGCTGGGCCTCGACTTGCTGCCGCCGGCCAAGCGCTGGTTCGCGCGCCAGGCCATGGGCCTGGGCACCCGTCCCGATGCGTGAGTGGCTGACCCGACGCCTGGGCAAGGCGCGGCTGTTGCGCTGGATCATGACTCTGTACCCGCCGTACCTCGGGGCCGGAGTTCGGGTGTTGCACATCGGCAGCGATTTCCGCGAGGTCAAGGTGCGCATGGGCCTGGGCTGGTACAACCGCAACTACGTCGGCACGCAGTTTGGCGGCAGCCTGTATTCGATGGTCGACCCGTTCTACATGCTGATGCTGATGGAGAACCTGGGCCGCGACTACATTGTCTGGGACAAGGCTGCCGCTATCGACTTTATCTCGCCGGGCAAAGGCCCGGTGTTCGCCGAATTTTCCATCGACCAAGCATTGCTGGACGAGATTCGCCAGCACACCGCCAGCGGCGACAAGTATTTACCGCAGCTCAAGGTACAGATTCATGACGGCTCCGGCACCCTGGTGGCGCGGGTCGACAAAACCCTTTACGTGCGGCGCAAGCTGCAATCGAGACAGGCTTAAAGCATGGACATGCGCGCAGATGTGCTGATTGTCGGGGCCGGAATGGTCGGAAGCGCCCTGGCGCTGGCGTTGCAGGGCAGTGGCCTGCAGGTGCTGCTGCTCGACGGCAGCCCGCTGAGCGTCAAGCCGTTCGACCCTCATGCTGCGTTCGAACCGCGGGTGAGCGCCTTGTCGGCCGCCAGCCAGCGCATCCTCGAGCGCCTTGGCGTGTGGGACGGGATTGTCGAGCGACGTGCCAGCCCGTACGGCGAGATGCAGGTGTGGGACGGCAGCGGCACCGGGCAGATCCACTTCTCGGCGGCCAGCGTGCATGCCGAGGTGCTGGGGCATATCGTTGAAAACCGTGTGGTCCAGGACGCCTTGCTCGACCGCCTGCACGACTGCGACCTCGGCCTGCTGGCCAATGCGCGCCTGGAACAGATGCGCCGCTCCGGCGATGACTGGCTGCTGACCCTGGCCGATGGCCGCACCTTGCGCGCGCCACTGGTGGTCGCGGCGGACGGTGCCAACTCGGCAGTACGTCGCCTGACCGGCACCGCTACCCGTGAGTGGGATTATTTGCACAACGCCATCGTCACCAGTGTGCGCAGCAGCCAGGTGCATCAAAAGACGGCCTGGCAGCGTTTTACCGACAATGGCCCGCTGGCATTCCTGCCGCTGGTGCGGGACGGGCAGGAAGACTGGTGTTCGATCGTCTGGTCGACCACCCCGAGTGAGTCCGAGCGCTTGATGGCGCTGGATGATGAAAGCTTCTGCCGTGAACTGGAAAATGCCTTCGAAGGCCGCCTGGGCAGCGTGATAAGCGCCGATCCACGGCTGTGCGTGCCGTTGCGTCAGCGCCACGCCAAACGTTACGTGGCAGAAGGCCTGGCATTGATTGGCGACGCGGCCCACGTCATTCATCCGCTGGCGGGGCAGGGCGTGAACCTGGGCTTCCTCGATGCGGCGGTGCTCGCCGAGGTGCTGCTGGCGGCCAACGAGCGCGGCGAGCGCCTGGCGGATGTGAAGGTGCTCAGCCGTTACGAGCGTCGGCGCATGCCGCACAACCTGGCGCTGATGGCGGCGATGGAAGGCTTTGAGCGGTTGTTCCAGGCCGATCAACTGCCGTTGCGCTGGCTGCGTAATGCAGGGCTGAAGGTGGTTGAGCAGATGCCGGAGGCCAAGGCGTTGTTTGTGCGTCAGGCATTGGGTTTGACCGGGGATTTGCCGGAGCTGGCCAAGGCCTGAGGGTGCTGTGCAACATCTGGTAACGGCTCCGTTGAGCGTTACCAAATGTGAGTCTTTATCATTTGCGCTCTTTTTGCAAATGAGAGACCGCACCCATGTTGGCACCCAAGCGCCTCCTGACTGCCCTGGCACTCACTCTTATCGGCAGCACCACCGTGCAGGCGGCCGATGAGGTCGTGGTCTACTCCTCGCGCATCGACGAACTGATCAAGCCGGTGTTCGACGCCTACACCAGGAAGACCGGCGTGCAGGTGAAGTTCATCACCGACAAGGAAGCGCCGCTGATGCAGCGCATCAAGGCCGAAGGTGAAAACGCCACCGCCGACCTGCTGCTCACCGTCGACGCCGGCAACCTCTGGCAGGCCGAGCAGATGGGCATCCTGCAGCCGTTCACCTCTGCGGTGATCGACAAGAATATTCCCCTTCAATACCGTTCTTCGGCCCATGCCTGGACCGGCCTGAGCCTGCGAGCGCGGACCATCGCCTACTCCACCGATCGCGTGAAACCGGGCGACCTGACCACCTACGAAGCCCTGGCCGACAAGCAGTGGGAAGGCCGCCTGTGCCTGCGCACCGCGAAGAAGGTCTACAACCAGTCGCTGACCGCCACCCTGATCGAAACCCACGGCGCGGCCAAGACCGAAGAAATCGTCAAGGGCTGGGTCAACAACCTGTCCACCGACGTGTTCTCCGATGACATTGCCGTGCTGGAAGCGATCAACGCCGGGCAGTGTGACGTGGGCATCGTGAACACCTACTACTACGGCCGCCTGCACAAGCAGAAGCCGGACCTGGCGGTGAAGTTGTTCTGGCCGAACCAGGGCGACCGCGGGGTGCACGTCAACCTGTCGGGCATCGGCCTGACCAAGCATGCACCGCACCCGGAAGCAGCCAAGGCGCTGGTGGAGTGGATGACCACGCCGGAAGCGCAGAAGATCTTTGCGGATGTGAATCAGGAGTTCCCGGCCAACCCGGCGGTGCCGCCGTCGGCGGAAGTGGCGACCTGGGGCAAGTTTGTGGCCGATACATTGCCGGTGGAAGTGGCGGGCAAGCGCCAGGCTGAGGCTATTCGCTTGATGGATCGCGCTGGCTGGAACTAGATACAATTTGCAAGGCGCCGCCGATCTAAATGTGGGGGCGGGTTTGTGTGGGAGCGGGCTTGCTCGCGAAGAGGGTGTATCAGTCACATATGCGTTGACTGACACGCCGCTTTCGCGAGCAAGCCCGCTCCCACACAAGCCCGCTCCCACATTGGTTAGCGCTGGCTTCAAGCTATTCATTCTCTGAGAATTAACCTTTGGCCCATCCCGCCCAACGCCGCTGGTACCTGCCGGTCTTCACCGTTGCCGCCCTGGTGCTGCTGCCGTTGAGCGTGCTGTTGCTGTCGTGGCAGACCATCGACCACCAGATCTGGTCCCACCTGTGGGAAACCCAGATGCCACGTCTGCTGGGCAACACCTTGACCCTGGTGCTGGGCGTCGGTGTGGGCGTTACGCTGCTGGGCGTCAGCCTGGCCTGGCTGACCAGCCTCTGCGAATTCCCCGGCCGGTGCTGGCTGGACTGGGCGTTGATGCTGCCCTTCGCGATTCCCGCCTATGTGCTCGCCTTCGTCTTCGTCGGCCTGCTGGACTTCTCCGGCCCGGTGCAAACCCTGCTGCGCGAATGGTTTGGTACAGGCTTGCGCCTGCCGCGTGTGCGCTCGACCAGCGGTGTGATCATCGTGCTGGTGCTGGTGTTCTACCCCTACGTTTATCTGCTGGCACGCACCGCGTTCCTCGCCCAGGGCAAAGGCCTGATGGAAGCGGCGCGTGTCTTGGGGCAGTCGCCGTGGCAAGCGTTCTGGCGGGTGGCCCTGCCCATGGCGCGTCCCGCCATCGGTGCGGGCGTGGCCCTCGCGCTGATGGAAACCCTGGCGGATTTCGGTGCCGTCTCGGTGTTCAACTTCGACACCTTTACCACCGCCATCTACAAGACCTGGTACGGCTTTTTCAGCCTCTCCAGTGCCGCGCAACTGGCCAGCCTGTTGCTGTTGGTGGTGATGCTGGTGCTGTACGGCGAGCGCCGCGCCCGGGGCGCCAGCCGGCCGAGCAACGAGCGACCTCGCGGCAAGGCGCTTTACCATCTGCGCGGGTTCAAGGCGGCGTTGGCCAGCGGTTGGTGCGGATTGGTGTTCGCCTGCGCGTTCGTGATCCCGATGCTGCAACTGGTGGCCTGGTTCTGGCAGCGTGGCCGTTTCGACCTGGACGAGCGCTACGCCGGTTTGATCGTCCATACCCTGTACCTGGGCGGTATGGCTGCCCTGATCACCGTCAGCGTGGCCCTGGTGCTGGCGTTCGCCCATCGCCTGGCGCCCACCCGGGCCATCCGCTCCGGCATCAGCCTGGCCAACGTAGGCTACGCGCTGCCCGGCTCGGTGCTGGCGGTGTCGATCATGTTGGCGTTCAGCTACCTGGATCGTGAACTGGTGATCCCGGTCTCCGGCTGGCTGGGGGGCGCCGGCAAACCGCTGTTACTGGGCAGTTTGTCGGCCTTGCTGCTGGCGTATCTGGTGCGCTTCATTGCGGTGGCCTACGGGCCGCTGGAAAACAGCCTGGCGCGAATCCGCCCGTCCTTGCCGGAAGCCGCCCGCAGTCTTGGGGTCAGCGGGCCGCGACTGTTTTGCAAAGTGTATCTGCCACTTTTGCTGCCGGGCACCCTGAGCGCGGCGCTGCTGGTGTTTGTCGATGTGCTCAAGGAAATGCCGGCGACCCTGCTGATGCGCCCGTTCGGCTGGGACACGCTGGCGGTGCGGATTTTCGAGATGACCAGCGAAGGGGAGTGGGCGCGGGCTTCGCTGCCGGCCCTGACCCTGGTATTGGTGGGGCTGTTACCGGTCATCGGGTTGATCCGACGTTCGGCGCGACGAATCGGTTAGGTGCCAGTCCTACGGCTTGAGGCTACAATGCGCGGCATTCGGTGCGGTCGATCTTTCAGATCGGGTTGCTGAACGCGGCTACAGGCCTTGTATTTCAAGGCGTGCGGCCCGAACGGCGACCGTCCGCACCTTCGCCACGCCCGGAAGGAGAAACCCATGGGACAGCGCACGCCTCTGTATGACCTGCATCTCGCCCTTGGCGCGAAAATGGTCGATTTTGGCGGTTGGGATATGCCTTTGCACTACGGCTCGCAGGTTGAGGAGCACCATCAGGTGCGACGCGACTGCGGGGTGTTCGATGTATCCCATATGACCGTGATCGATATCACAGGCCCCCAGGCCAAGGAATGGCTCCAGCATTTGCTGGCCAATGATGTTGACCGATTGCACGGCTGCGGCCGCGCGTTATACAGCGCCATGCTCAACGAGCAGGGCGGCGTGGTGGACGACATGATCGTCTACCGTACCGAGGGCGGTTACCGGCTGGTGGTCAACGCCGCCACCCGTGACCAGGACATGGCCTGGATGCAGGCTCGGCTCGGCAGCTATCAGGCCCAGCTCCGCGAGCGGCCCGAATTGGCCATGCTCGCCATTCAAGGCCCCCATGCCCGGCAAAAGATCGCTGAACTGGTGACCCAGTCCCGCGCCACCCTGATCCATCAGCTCAAGCCCTTTGAAGGCCTGGCTGACGGCGACTGGTTTATCGCGCGCACCGGTTACACCGGCGAAGACGGTCTTGAAATTGTCCTGCCGGCCGATCAGGCCCCGGCGTTCTTCAACGACCTGGTAGGCGCAGGCATTTCGCCCATCGGCCTCGGCGCCCGCGACACGCTGCGCCTCGAGGCCGGCATGAACCTTTACGGTCAGGATATTCACCAGGACGTCTCGCCCCTGGCAGCCAACATGGCCTGGAGCATCGCCTGGGAGCCGGCCGAGCGGGATTTCATCGGCCGCGCCGCCCTGGAAGCCGAAAAGGCTGCGGGTGTGAAGTCCAAGCTGGTCGGCCTGGTGCTGGAAGAGCGCGGGGTTTTACGCGCTCACCAGGTGGTTCGTATCGCCAATGTTGGCGAAGGAGAGATCACCAGTGGTAGTTTCTCTCCTACGCTAAGCAAATCCATTGCCCTGGCGCGTGTGCCGTCGGCGACTGCTGACCGGGCCGAGGTGGAAATCCGCGGCAAGTGGTACCCGGTTCGGGTGGTCAAACCGACGTTCGTGCGCCATGGCAAAACATTGATCTAACTTTTCCGGCGGGCCAATGGCCGCTGACATTTTTCCTTGAGGACACAGACTATGAGCGATATCCCTGCCGACCTGCGTTTTGCCGAAAGTCACGAATGGGCCCGTCTGGAAGCTGACGGCACCGTGACCGTCGGGATCTCGGACCATGCCCAGGAAGCATTGGGGGATGTAGTGTTCGTTGAGTTGACCGAAGTCGGCAACGTGTTCAAGGCGGCTGACCAGGCCGGCGTGGTTGAATCGGTGAAGGCCGCTTCGGATATCTACTCGCCAATTGCTGGCGAAGTGATCGCGGTGAACGACGCCTTGAGCGGTGAGCCAGAGCTGTTGAACTCCGACCCTTACGGCGCCTGGATCTTCAAGCTCAAGCCAAGCAACCCGGATGAACTGAAAAAATTGCTGGACGCTGCCGGCTACAAGGCTGCCATCGGCGAGTGATCCCGCTGCGGGAGCCGGCAATCGGCTCCCGCAAAGGTTTTATCCGCGTTTCAATACTGCTTTTACCGCCGCTACCGAACGCTCTACGTCCGCCTTCGTCATCGCCGTGAACATCGGCAACGACACAATCAAACGCCCCACTTTTTCCGCTACCGGGAACATGCCTTCCTTGAATCCCTGTGCCTTGTACAAGCTCAGCAGGTGGATCGGTGGGTAGTGATAGCCAATGCCGACGCCATGGGCCTGCATCTGCTCCATGAACGTGGCGCGTGCGGGCAGGCCGTCCTGACGCTCCGGCAGTACCAGCTGGAACAGGTGCCAGTTGCTGTTTTCGAAGTCTGCCGGTGGCAATTGCGCACCGTACTGCGCTTCAAAATCACTGCCGAAGCATTCGAAATAGTGACGCGCCAGTTCCTGGCGGTGGGCAGTGATCTTCTCGATATGGGCAAACTGGCCCAGGCCGATGGCTGCTGCGATGTCGGTCATGTTGAACTTGCCGCCCAACACATCCACGTCGAGGCCATCGAAGCCGGTGCGGGTCACGCCCTGCAGGCGATATTTTTCCGCCAGGCGCGCTTCTTCAGCGTTGTTCAATACCAGGCAGCCGCCTTCGGACGAGGTGATGTTCTTGTTCGCCTGGAAGCTGAACGATACGAAATCGCCGGTAGCGCCAATGCGTTGGCCATCCCAGCTGGAACCCAGGGCCTGGGCTGCATCTTCGACGATGCGCAGGTTGTACTTGTTGGCCAGCGCGTAGAGCAATGGCATGTCCAACGGCAGGCCCGCCAGGTATACCGGGATGATTGCCTTGGTGCGCGGTGTGATCGCGGCTTCTACCTGCGCCAGGTCGATATTGCGGGTCACCGGGTCGATGTCGGCGAACACCGGCGTGGCACCGACTTCCAGAATCACGTTGGCCGTGGCTACCCACGAAATCGGGGTGGTGATGACTTCGTCACCAGGCCCGATACCGGCGATGCGCAAGGCAATCTCCATGGTGCAGGTGCCCGAGTTGAAGGTACGCACCGGGCGCCCCCCAAAATATTCCGACAACTGCGCCTCGAACGCCTGCACTTTCGGCCCGCTGGTGATCCAGCCGGAGCGCAGTACGTCGCCTACCGCCGAGATGGTGGCTTCATCAATGGTGGGCTTGGAGAACGGCAGAAAGGGCAGTTGGCTCATGACGTTGAAGGCATCCGTTTCAGAAGGCGATGAGAAAAAAGCATATCAATGCCGGGCATGGTTGCACGGCTCGACTGAATATAGCCTGTCGTCTGTGAATGAATCGTCCCGCCTGAAACAAAAAATGCCGCCTCGGGAGCGGCATTTCAGCATCGGTGTCAGAAGGCAACGCGTGCCTCAAGAAACACGTTCTGCTCTTTGAGCTTGCCTTTGAGCTGTTCGTCCCGGGCGTTTATCCGATTGGCGAACGTGTTGTAGCCGGTCTCGATCCCGCCCATGTCCACGTAACGCCAGCCGGTACCCAGGGTCAGGGTTTCGCTGACCTTGGCATCCAGCCCCAGGCCAACGCTGTAGGCGAAGTTGTATTGGCGATTGCTGGCGAAACGGCGGGTGTCGTTGGTCTGGTAACCCTCGGCGTCAACCTGGGCCACGCCGACTCCCGCCATACCGTAGAACGACAGCCATTCATTGATCGGGATGTTTTTATAACCGTTGAGCATCAGGCGCTGGCTGTCGGTGCGCAGGCTGTTGACGTTGGCATTGAACGGTGCCCAATGGGATTTGAAGGTCGAGTGGCTGGGCATCGTGTATTCCCCCTCCAGGCGCCAGCCATCGGCAAAGGCATAGCCCACGGCGAATGAGCCGGTGAACGTCTTGCTGCTGTCGGGGGCTTCTACCCGGTGGGTTACGCGTGGGCTGGTCAGCAGTGAGCTTGAGAGATTCTGCCGGGCGCTGTTGAGCTTTGCCGACCCGTACCAGCTTTCTGCCTGGGCATAAGGCGTGGCAACCGCGGCGAGCAGCAGGGCGTAGGAGAGTTTTTGCATGGTCATCGATTCACTCAGTCTGAAGGGAATCGATAGCTTGTTGCCGGGCGCGCCTGCAACTCGACAGGACTTTTCCTGTTCAGATGCGGAATCGCCAGCGTCTGGCGTAGGAAGTCAGGGCAAAAAAATGCCGCTCTCGAGGAACGGCATTTTTTATGCGGCGGTATTACTCGGAAGCAATGGCGTTTTTTGCCAGGATTGCGTTCGCCAGGTCCATATCCGTGGCCTTGAGGCCAGGGTTATCGGCGCGGACTTTCTGCATCGCAGCTTCCAGGTATGGGCCACGGATGTTGCCG
Source organism: Pseudomonas sp. D8002 (assembly GCF_013385695.1). Lineage (NCBI taxonomy): Bacteria > Pseudomonadati > Pseudomonadota > Gammaproteobacteria > Pseudomonadales > Pseudomonadaceae > Pseudomonas > Pseudomonas sp. D8002. Next base: position 350,768 of record NZ_JACAPM010000024.1, on the reverse strand, counting down.
TCACTGGCGACGAAGCTACCGGCGTCGTCCTGGGCGGCGACTACCATTTTGTGGTCCTTGAAGGTCAGGTACGTCGAGCCGGTCGTGGCACCCGATGAGATGACATTACGCCAGAAGCTGTCGGCCATGGCTGAACCGACAGGAAGGGAAAGCACAGCGAGGGTTGCGACAGCATATTTTAGACGCATGATGGGTGACTCCGACTGGGTTATCTGAACAGTTTGATTGTAGATAGCCCAGCCGAGTTCCATGGATGACTAAACAGTTTCAACCTGCAAAATCACGCCTTCCTGACCAATGACACGTACGTGTGCCCCAGCCGGCGCGTCCGGCCCGGATGCCATCCACACACCGTCACCCACCTTGATCTTGCCACGGCCCTCGACGATGGCCTGATGCACCACAAAGGTGCGACCAATCAACTCGGAGCCGCGCATGTTCAGCCCCGGCTGGTCGCTGACCTTGGCGCTGCTGCGCTGGCGTCGCCACCAGTACACCGCCGTGAGGATCGACAACACGGCGAACAGCAGCAGTTGCCACTCCAGCCCCAGGCTCGGCACCAGGAACTTGATCACGCCCACGGCTGCCGCGGCGATGCCCATCCACAGCAGATAACCACCGGCACCGAACACTTCAAGGATCAACAGCACCGTGCCCAGTGCCAGCCAGTCCCAAAACGAAAGGTGCTGCAGGAATTCCCACATGGTGCGTGCCTCAGGCTTTCTTGTTGTCGAAGGTTGCCTTGACGATTTCGCCGATGCCGCCGACTGCGCCAATCACCTGGCTGGCTTCCAGCGGCATCAGGATCACCTTGCTGTTGTTGGCCGAGGCCAGCTTGCCCAGTGCGTCGATGTATTTCTGGGCGACGAAGTAGTTGATGGCCTGCACGTTACCGGTGGCGATGGCTTCCGATACCACTTGAGTGGCGCGGGCTTCGGCCTCGGCCTGACGTTCGCGGGCTTCGGATTCCAGGAAGGCGGCCTGACGACCACCTTCGGCCTCCAGGATCTGCGCCTGCTTCTTGCCTTCGGCGGTCAGGATCGCGGAGGCTCGCAGGCCTTCGGCCTCGAGGATCTGCGCACGCTTGATCCGCTCGGCCTTCATCTGGCCGGACATGGCGGCCATCAGGTCGGCAGGCGGGCTGATGTCCTTGATCTCGATCCGGGTGATCTTGATGCCCCACGGTGCGGTGGCTTCGTCGACGGTGCGCAGCAGTTTTTCGTTGATGCCGTCACGCTGGCTGAGCATCGCATCCAGCTCCATGGAGCCGAGCACGGTACGGATGTTGGTTTGCAGCAGGTTGCGGATGGCGTGTTCGAGGTTGTTCACCTCGTAGGCAGCCTGGGCGGTATTGACCACCTGGAAGAAGCACACGGCGTCGATCTGCACCGTGGCGTTGTCAGCGGTGATGACTTCCTGGGGTGGGATATCCAGCACGCTTTCCATCACGTTGATCTTGCGACCGATGCGGTCCATGACCGGAATGATGATGTTCAGGCCGGGCTTGAGGGTGTTGGTGTAGCGGCCGAAGCGCTCGACTGTCCATTGGTAACCCTGCGGGACCACCTTGAAACCCATGAAGAGGATGGCGACGGCCAAGCCTACAAAAAGAAGCAGTACGGTTCCGATCTGCATAACGATTCCTTGTCTGGTGACGGTGAAGCGAGGTTTTTCCGATTGTAACGGTGTTGTCACGGATAAGGACGGATTACCGCGCCATCGATCAAAGGATTTGTTTCTGAATCCCCAGGCGTCACTCGCAGTACCTCTTCAAGTGTTGTCAGTCCTGCCATTACCTTGCGCATACCGGCGGACCGCAAGCTGCACATTCCCTGGTCAAGGGCCGCCAGACGCAGGGCCTGGAGGTCGGTGCCCGGGCTGACCAGGGCCTTGAGGCGATCGTTCATCAGCATGATCTCGTAGACCCCGGCTCGACCCCGATAGCCACTTTCCCGGCACTCGCCGCAACCCACTGCCTGATGGACCTGCCCGGCTTGCCGCTTGCAGTGCGGGCACAACAGCCTGACCAGGCGCTGGGCCATCACCCCCAGCAGCGTGGCATTGATCAGGTAATAGGGAATGCCCAGTTCCAGCAAGCGGCTGATGGCGCCGGGCGCATCGTTGGTGTGCAACGTCGACAGCACCAGATGCCCGGTCAGGGCGGCCTGGATCGCCATTTCTGCGGTTTCCAGGTCGCGAATCTCGCCGATCATGATGATGTCCGGGTCCTGGCGCATCAGGGCGCGGATGCCGCTGGCGAAGGTCAGGTCGATGTTGTGCTGCACCTGCATCTGGTTGAAGGCCGGCTCCACCATCTCGATCGGGTCTTCGACGGTGCACAGGTTGACCTCGCGAGTGGCCAGTTGCTTGAGCGTGGTGTACAGCGTGCTGGTCTTGCCGGAACCGGTAGGGCCGGTGACCAGGATGATGCCGTTGGCCTGGCCGGTCATGGATTGCCAGCGTTGCAGGTCGTCGCTGGAAAGTCCCAGTTGCTGGAAATCCTTGTGCAGCACCTGCGGGTCAAAAATTCGCATCACCAGCTTTTCGCCGAAGGCTATGGGCAAGGTTGACAGGCGCAGCTCCACTTCCCCGCCCGTGGGGCTTTTGGTCTTCACCCGGCCGTCCTGGGGTTTGCGTTTTTCCGCCACGTTCATCCGGCCCAGGCTTTTCAGGCGGCTGACCACCGCCATCGTCACCTGGGATGGGAATTGATAGACGTCATGCAGCAGCCCGTCGATGCGAAAACGCACGCGCCCCTGATCGCGTCCGGGTTCGATATGGATATCACTGGCCCGCTGGCCAAAGGCGTACTGCAACAGCCAGTCGACGATGTTGACGATGTGCGCGTCGTCGGCGTCGGGCTCCTGGTCGCTGGCGCCGAGATTGAGCAGTTGTTCGATATTCGGCGCGCCGGAGGTTTTTTGATCAATGGCGCCGCTGACCGATTTCGCCAGTCGGTAAAACTCCACGGTGCAGCGCTGGATCTCCTGGGGATTGGCCAGCACCCGCTTGATGGAGCGCTTCAACACCTGAGCCAGGCCGGCTTCCCAACTGCACACGTAAGGCTGGGCACTGGCGACGGTAACGCTGTGGGCGTCGACCGCAACGGCCAGGATCTTGTGGCGCTGGGCAAAGGCATAGGACATCAGCGGCACCACCGCCGCGACGTCGATTTTCAACGGGTCGATACGCAGGTAGGGCTGGCCGCAGTGGCGGGCGAGCCATTCGGTCAGCATTTCCAGAGACGGCCCCTGGCTGGCAATGCATTCCAGGGGATGCAGCCCACTGTTCGCCGGTAGAGCCAGGTCGGCGGGCACCAGGCCCTGGTCGATCAGGGCAGGCAACAACTGATGGGTTTCCAGCCAGCGATCCTGCGGATTTGGCGCAACGGACATGGTGACGTTCCTGGGCAACGATTAGGCGTAGTCCTCAGGCTAGTCACGCTTTGCGCTTCGGCCTCCGGGGTTTATTGCAGGCTTTTACTGAGCGGCCGCCTGGACCGCCAGAGGCCGCGCAGCATCTGCCGGGCGCAGCTCCAGCGAGCACACACTGATCAGGTTACGAAGTTTTTCGCCGATCACCTGGGCCCGGTGCCAGCTCAGGCCATCCATCACGATATCGATCGCCAGCAGGTCGTCTTCACGCTGCACGCTCACCTGACGTGGCACCAGGAACTGCAGGGCAAAATAGTTGAGCACCCGGCACAACACGTCGGGTTCAGCCTCGGCGAGGATTTGATAGTGCGCCTGGCAGTGGGCATTGCTGACGGCCCAGGCGTCAACGCGTTGGGCGGGGTGGGAGGCTTCGACGACGTGCATGATGATTCTCCGGATTCGACTGGAGAAATTTTTGCATTCGTCGCGGGAGATTTCTTATCTAAAACAGCCTGTATTGGCTTATAAGAGAATCATGTAATTCTTTAAATCATGATTAATGGGTATTTCTATGCACGCTGAATTGGACGTGTACGACCGGCGCATTCTCGCGCTGTTGCAGGAAGACGCTTCGCTCTCCAGCGCGCAGATCGCCGAAAAGGTCGGCCTGTCGCAGTCGCCGTGCTGGCGCCGGATTCAGCGGCTGAAAGAGGAGGGTGTGATTCGCGGCCAGGTCACCCTGCTGGATCGCAAGAAAATCGGCCTTAATACGCAGATTTTTGCCGAGGTGAAACTCAACGCCCACGGCCGTTCCAACTTCACTGAATTCACCGAGGCGATTCGCGGTTTTCCGGAAGTGTTGGAATGTTATGTGCTGATGGGGGCGGTGGACTTTTTACTGCGGATCGTCACGTCGGACATCGAGGCGTATGAGCGGTTTTTCTTTGAGAAGCTGTCGATGGTGCCGGGGATTCAGGAGGTCAACTCGATAGTGGCCTTGTCGGAGATCAAGTCCACCACGAGTTTGCCGGTGTTGCGCTGATAGTTGTCTTGGCCTGATTTTAGTGAAGAGGGAGCAAGCTCCCTCGCCACAAGGTTTTACAGGCGCAGCAGGGTTTTCCAGGCGCGATTCTGATACACCGCAATCGCCTGATGCATCCGCGCATCCAGCGACTCATCGGTGATCGGCTGGTTGGCCAGGTGCGCCAGCTTGTTCAGCTCGCCATACAAACGGTCCAGCTCGGCGATATCCAGCACCTGGCGTGCATGGTGCAGCCAGGCCAGGATGCGTTCGATACGCGGCAGTTGCTCGGCCAGGTCTTCCGGCTGTTGCTGGTAGCGCGGCAGTTGCAGGGCAACGGCGTCATCGGCCAGCAGGCGCGGCAGCCAGTTGGCCAGCTGTGCAGCGCCCTGGCGATTGCCACGCACGTTGCGATCCGCGGCCCAGGTGCGGGCCAGCAGCCAGCGGGAAGTGGTCAGGGAGAACAAACCCCAGCGCACGTCTTCCAGTTCTTCGGCGAACTGCTCCGGCGCGGCCTTGCGGATGTCTTCATCGTCGTCACCGGCCTGGACCAGCGGACGCCAGTCTTCCAGCAAGGCGTCCAGTGCGGCGCGCAATTCGCTGGTGGACTGACGCGGTGCGGCCTGGCCGAGGCTGCCGAGCAGGGCCCGCAGTTCGCCGAGGTTTTCCACCCAGTCCTGCAGCAGGCGCCAGTGGCCGTTGAAACGGTATTGCTCGGCCAGGCGCTGGCTGCTGCCCAACAGATGCCACATGACGGCAGCAAATGCGTCGTCCAGCGGCATTTCGGCGTGCAGCAGCGGTGCCGGCAGGCTCAGGGAGTAGCTGCTGGCGTCGAACAGGCGATAGCCACGCTCGGCCTTGCTGATATCGCACGGCATCAGCGCCAGGGTCGCGGCCAGTTCAGCGGCCAGCTCCAGCAGGGCGGCCGGGTCGCCTTCGCGCAGTTCCAGTTCCAGCTCGCAGATTTCTTCTTTCTGCTTGCCGGCAACCACGTGGCCCAGGTCCAGGGCGGCTTCGATCACCACCTTGGCCTTGCCGCGGCCCCAGGCGATTTCAGCGCGTTCGCGGACGAAATCGGTGGTGAAGATCGGCTTGAGGGTCTTTTTGTCCAGCTCGGCCAGTTGCTCGGGCCAGCATTCGCCGTCGAGTTTCTTCACGTCGAGCTTGGCTTTGGCCAGGTCCCAGTTGTACTCATTGCGTTCCGACAAGCCGGCGACGCTCTGGCCACGGGTCTTGAGGGTCTGGATCACTTCGTCGCCGTCTTTGCGCAGGCGCAGGGCCACTTTGGCCTGGGCCAGGTCGCGTTCCGGGGTGTCGAAGTACTGGTTCATCAACTCACGGCGTTCCCAGCCACTTTTGTTGCGTTTTTTCAGTAACGGGTGCTCACGCAGCGCGGCGAGGGTTTCGCGGCTGACACGGAGCTTGATTTCGGTTTCTTTCTGCATGGCCGGAAAATCCAGGATCGGGAGCGCAGCCGGGGAAAAGAGTGGCTGCCAAGGTCGTGCAGTGTACAGGACTGAGCCCGGCAACGTGCCGCAACGGTTTATTGTGTCACTCAGATAGCTCTATGATGGGGTTCGTCCGGGAAGTTGAGAGACAGCGCATGCCTTTACCGTCCATGAAAGAACAATTCGCCGCGCTGATTGCCGCGCCTTCGGTCAGTTGTACCCAGGCCTCTCTCGACCAATCCAACCGCCCGGTCATCGATTTGCTCGCCACCTGGCTGGCAGACCTGGGCTTTGCCTGCGACATCCAGCAGGTCAGCCCAGGCAAATTCAACCTGTTGGCCAGTTTCGGCACCGGCCCTGGCGGCCTGGTGCTGGCGGGCCACAGTGACACCGTGCCGTACGACGGCGCCCTATGGCAGACCGATCCGCTCAAGCTGACGGAAGTCGACGGCCGCTGGGTAGGACTGGGCAGCTGTGACATGAAGGGCTTTTTCGCCCTGGTGATCGAAGCCGTCCAGCCGCTGCTCGACCAGCCTTTCAAGCAGCCGCTGCTGATTCTTGCTACCTGCGATGAAGAAAGCTCCATGGCCGGTGCTCGTGCACTGGCCGAGGCGGGTCGTCCCTTGGGCCGTGCGGCGGTGATCGGTGAACCCACCGGCCTCAAGCCCATCCGCTTGCACAAGGGCGTAATGATGGAGCGCATCGATATCCTCGGGCGCAGCGGCCATTCGTCGGACCCAAGCCTGGGCCACAGTGCCCTCGAAGCTATGCACGACGCCATTGGCGAACTGCGTGGCCTGCGCCTGGCCTGGCAGCGCGAATACCGCAATCCGCAGTTCAGCGTGCCGCAGCCGACCATGAACTTCGGCTGCATCCACGGTGGCGACAACCCCAACCGCATCTGCGGCCAATGCTCCCTGGAATTCGACCTGCGGCCCCTGCCGGGCATGGATCCCCAGGTGCTGCGCGCTGCCATCCGGCAGAAGCTTGAACCCTTGGCCGAGCGCCATCAGGTGAAGATCGACTATGCGCCGCTGTTCCCCGAAGTGCCGCCGTTCGAGCAGGCCGAGGATGCAGAGTTGGTGCGGGTAGCTGAACGACTTACCGGTCATCGCGCCGAAGCAGTGGCGTTCGGCACCGAAGCGCCTTATCTTCAGCGCCTTGGTTGCGAGACCCTGGTGCTTGGCCCTGGCGATATCGCCTGCGCCCACCAGCCAGGCGAGTACCTTGAAATGTCACGCTTGACGCCTACAGTGCGTCTATTGCGTGAACTGATTCAACATTACTGCCTGACACCTGCATAAATTAACCCCTGCCCATCCGTACATAGAAGGAGAGCGAGCGTGTCGCCAAGCCTGTTCCGACGATAACCAACAGCCCGCTGTGCGTTTTTGCGATTCATCCTTTTTTGGCTGCTTTTTATTACAGGCCCAGGTTTTTATGCCCGAATACGTCAATTGGCTTCGTCACGCTTCGCCTTACATCAATGCCCACCGGGATTGCACTTTTGTCGTCATGCTGCCGGGCGATGGTGTAGAGCACCCGAACTTCGGCAATATCGTCCACGACCTGGTGCTGCTCCACAGCCTGGGCGTGCGACTGGTGCTGGTCCACGGTTCGCGCCCGCAAATTGAAACCCGCCTCGCCGCCCGCGGCCTGACCCCGGCTTACCACGAAGGCTTGCGCATCACCGATGCCGCAACCCTGGAGTGCGTGATCGATGCGGTCGGCCATCTGCGCATTGCTATCGAAGCGCGCTTGTCCATGGACATGGCCTCTTCGCCGATGCAGGGCTCGCGCCTGCGGGTGGCCAGCGGCAACCTGGTGACGGCGCGCCCGATCGGTGTGCTTGAAGGCGTCGACTATCACCACACCGGCGAAGTGCGCCGGGTCGACCGCAAGGGCATCAACCGCCTGCTGGACGAGCGCTCCATCGTGCTGCTGTCGCCGCTGGGCTACTCGCCTACCGGCGAAATCTTCAACCTCGCCTGTGAAGACGTCGCCACCCGCGCGGCCATCGACCTGGGCGCGGACAAGTTGCTGCTGTTCGGTGCCGATCTCGGCCTGATCGACGAGCACGGCCGCCTGGTGCGTGAATTGCGGCCGCAACAGGTGCCCGCGCACCTGCAACGCCTGGGCAACAACTACCAGGCCGAATTGCTGGACGCGGCCGCCGAGGCTTGCCGTGGCGGCGTAGGGCGCAGCCACATTGTCAGTTATGCCGAAGATGGTGCCTTGCTGACCGAGCTGTTCACCCGGGACGGCGGCGGTACGCTGGTGGCCCAGGAACAGTTCGAACTGGTGCGCGAAGCGGCGATTGAAGACGTCGGCGGGTTGCTGGACCTGATCAGCCCGCTGGAAGAGCAGGGGATTCTGGTGCGCCGTTCCCGTGAAGTGCTGGAGCGGGAAATCGAGCAGTTCAGCGTGGTGGAACGTGAAGGCATGATCATCGCCTGTGCGGCGCTGTATCAGATCGCCGACTCCGACGCAGGGGAGCTGGCGTGCCTGGCCGTGAACCCGGAGTACCGCCATGGCGGTCGCGGTGACGAACTGCTGGAGCGCATCGAGACCCGTGCCCGGGCCCAGGGTTTGAAGACGCTCTTCGTGCTGACGACCCGTACCGCCCACTGGTTCCGCGAACGTGGTTTTGTGCCGAGCACGGTGGATCGCCTGCCGTCGGCGCGGGCGTCGTTATACAACTATCAGCGTAATTCGAAGATTTTCGAAAAGGCGTTGTAAGCCTGAAGGGGCGAGGGGGCAATCCTCTCGCCTGTCACTTCGGCGAGTCATGCTCCTCGGCGGATGCATCGGCCCTGAACACAGGGTTTGCCGATTTATACACATAACTGACATCAAAGTGACATTATCACCGGGTACGGTGAGGTGGATTGTTGGGACGGCAGAAAAGTTTCATCGATACAAAAACTGTAACAAATTGACGGAATGATGTGCGTTTGGCCATGATGGCGTCGCGTTTTTGATCGTGAGTGACGTATGACCCCGTTTGGTCAACACAAAACGATCTAAAAAAGCGCAAAGACATACTCTTTCGGAAAACGCTTATGGAGCGGCATCGCCTGTCGGCTTGACCGTCCCATGGAAAGCGTTATTCCTGAATGGTATGAAAAAGGACGAAACAATTCTTTTTGGGTGTATGAAAAACTCATTACCCTGCAAGGACCAAATTAACTGCGGTTAGACGAAAGTAGTAGACACACAAGGTTACGATTGACTTGTCAGTCACTATCCGGTGCTAATCGCGCATCTGTGGATCGAGGGCGTCAGACCCGAGACCTAAGAAATACAAAAATTAGAAATGAGAGGAGCGGTACATGAAGAAGTCGACATTGGCGTTGGCTGTGACCCTGGGTGCAATCGCCCAGCAAGCAGGCGCCGCAGGTTTTATCGAAGACAGCAAGGCAACACTGGGTCTGCGTAACTTCTACATCAACACGGATAACCGTGATGGTGCTCCAACATCCAGCAGCCGCAGCAAAAACGCCGAATGGGGCCAAGGCTTCGATCTGCGTTTCATCTCGGGTTTCACCCAAGGCACTGTTCAGTTCGGTGTTGACGCTATTGGCCTGTATGGCCTGCGTCTGGACTCCAGCCGCGCAAATCACGGTAACTACAGCGGCACCGCTTCGGGCGGCACTGTGTTCCCGAGCGACGGCAATAAGGCAGTCAATGATTTCGCCAGCCTGGGTGTGACCGGCAAGGTCAAAATCTCCCAGACCGTGGCAAAATTGGGCACCCTGCAGCCAAACAACCCGGTGATCAAGACCAACGACGGTCGCCTGTTGCCTCAGACCTTCCAGGGCGGCGAGATCGTTTCTAACGAAATCAAAGACTTGACTCTGACTGCTGGCCAAATCGAGTCCGCCAAGGGCCGTAACTCCAGCAACAACGAAAACCTGTCGATTGCTGGCGCGAACAAAAGCTCCAACTATGACACCGGCAAATTCAGCAACAAGTTCTACTACGCCGGTGCTGACTACAAGATCACCAAGGATCTGACCGCTTCGTACTACTTTGGCGAGCTGAAAGACTTCTACTCCCAGAACTTCCTGGGTCTGGTACACAACTGGGCAATCGGCCCGGGCGTGCTGAAAAGCGACCTGCGTTACTACCGCAGCCGCGATAATGGCGCGAATGCCAATACCGCTGGCTACTACACCTCGGGTTACTACACCGACGGTGCCCGCCCTGCGACCAGCGGCAAGGTTGACAACGACCTGTACAGCTACCTGGCGCTGTATTCGGTTAACGGCCACACTTTTGGTGGCGGTTACCAGTACACCAAGGGCGACAGTGACTTCCCTTGGCTGAACCAAGGTGACGGTTCGTCGAACAGCACCACCACCGACATGCAAATCCAGAAATTTGCCCGTGCTGGCGAACGCACCTGGCAAGCTCGTTACGCGTATGACTTCGCCAAGGTCGGCCTGCCAGGCCTGACCGCTGGTGTTGTCTACCTCAAGGGCAGCAACATCCAGACTACCACCGGTGACAAAACCGAGTGGGAGCGCGACTTGACTCTGGCTTACGTTGTTCCAGAAGGCCCGCTGAAAAACCTCGGCGTTGCGTGGAAAAACGCAATGTGGCGCACCGATGTTGCGACTCGTGACCAGGACGAAAACCGCCTGATCGTCAGCTACTCGATCCCGCTGTTGTAAGAGCGTAAAACCTTGCCCGGCGCAATGCCGGGCAGGGTGCTTTACTTTTCAAGCCGGGCTCAACCCCCGCAAGCCCGTCCTGAACCCCTCTTTGTACAGCGTCTCAAGGCCTTCTCGAACCTTGAAGCGGATGTTGATCCACGCCCGTTGCCAAGTCCAATGAACAGATTTTTAATATTCCTTTATCGTCTAGATAAATCGATATTTATTCTTTTTAAATAATCCGCGACACAGGCACAGTGGGCTCCATAAGTACTCATCAGGAGCCACACCATGAGCCTCAGACTGGGCGACATCGCCCCCGACTTTGAACAGGATTCCAGCGCCGGCAAGATTCGCTTCCACGAGTGGCTGGGCGATAGCTGGGGCGTGCTGTTTTCCCACCCGGCGGACTTCACCCCGGTGTGCACCACCGAGCTGGGTTTCACCGCCAAGCTCAAGGATGAATTCGCCAAGCGGGGCGTCAAGGCCATTGCGCTGTCGGTGGACCCGGTGGACTCCCACCACAAGTGGATCGAAGACATCAACGAAACCCAGAACACCATCGTCAACTTCCCGATCCTGGCCGACGCTGACCGCAAGGTCTCCGACCTGTACGACCTGATCCACCCGAATGCCAGTGACACCCTTACCGTGCGTTCGCTGTTCGTGATTGATCCGAACAAAAAGATTCGCCTGACCATCACCTACCCGGCCAGCACCGGTCGCAACTTCCACGAAATCCTGCGGGTGATCGACTCGCTGCAACTGACCGACAACCACAAAGTCGCGACCCCGGCCAACTGGCAGGACGGTGACGAAGTGGTGATCGTGCCGTCGCTCAAGGACGAGGAAGAGATCAAGAAACGCTTTCCGAAGGGTTACCGGGCGGTGAAGCCGTACCTGCGGCTCACCCCTCAACCGAATCGCTGACACACAACCACATGTGGGAGCGGGCTTGCTCGCGAATGCGCACTGTCAGTTGATGCATCTTTGAATGACACACCGCTTTCGCGAGCAAGCCCGCTCCCACACTTGCGCGCATTTCAAGTCTCACATAGCAGGGGTTTTAAGGCCGTTTCGACGGCCTTTTTTTATGCCTGCGATTTAGTCGGCAGCATATGCATTTAAAGAATAAACAAATGAAAAAATAAGATTTATAGATATATAAATTGGCTGATATGGTCTGTCCCATCTTGGCGCCATCGCCACATAGCGAACCGCCGACACTTTCCAAAGGAATTTCCTACATGCTGGTCGTAACACTTGGTGGTAGCCCCAGCCAACGTTCCCGGTCCGGGGTCTTGCTGGATCACACCCGCAACTGGTTGCAGCAACAAGGCGTGGAAGTGGTGAGTTATCAGATACGGGACTTCCCGGCCGAAGACTTGCTGCACGCGCGGTTCGATAGCCCGAAAATCATCGACCTGTTGCAGCAAGTGGCGAACGCCGATGGCCTGGTGATCGCCACGCCGGTGTACAAGGCTTCGTTTTCCGGCGCGCTGAAAACCATCCTCGACCTGCTGCCTGAACGCGCCCTGGCCCACAAAATAGTGTTGCCGATGGCCACCGGCGGCAGCATCGCCCACATGCTCGCGGTGGACTACGCGCTGAAGCCGGTGCTGTCGGCATTGAAAGCCCAGGAATTGCTCCACGGGATTTTCGCCGAAGACAGCCAGATCGCCTACGGCGAAGGCAGCGCCCAGGCGCAACTGGTGCCGGTGCTGGAACAACGCTTGAGCGAGGCCCTGGAGACGTTCTACAGCGCCATGGCCCGCCGCCCGAAACCCCTTGATCCCAATGTGTTGAATGAACGTTTGTTGAGTGCTCGCTGGAGCATTTAAGCCTCACCCAGCTTTACCTGGATTCAACAAGTACTACTCACCTTACTCAGCCGCCAACGGCCAAGCAGGTGCAGCCAACCCCCTAATCGTATATTTGGAGAGAGCGCCATGCGCACTGTCATCTTGCGTCGTGGTCTGGTCGCACTGTTTGCTGCGGCTGTGTCCTTCGGCGCCATCGTTCAAGCCCAGGCCGCCGAAACCTTGCGGATCGGCTATCAGAAATACGGCACCCTGGTGCTGCTCAAGGCCAAGGGCTCGCTGGAAAAGCGCCTGGCCGAGCAGGGCGTGCAGGTGCAGTGGACCGAGTTTCCCGGCGGCCCGCAGCTGCTGGAAGGGTTGAACGTAGGCTCCATCGACTTCGGCGTGACGGGTGAAACCCCGCCAGTGTTCGCCCAGGCTGCCGGTGCCGATCTGCTCTACGTCGCCTATGAACCGCCGGCGCCTACCAGCGAAGCGATCCTGGTACCGAAAGACTCGCCGATCAAATCGGTGCAAGACCTCAAGGGCAAGAAAGTCGTCCTCAATAAAGGCTCCAACGTGCATTACCTGCTGGTACGTGCCCTGGAAGATGCCGGCCTGAAATACACCGACGTGCAGACCGTGTTCCTGCCGCCCGCCGATGCCCGCGCCGCGTTCGAGCGTGGCAGCGTCGATGCCTGGGTGATCTGGGACCCGTACCAGGCAGCCGCCGAGAAGCAACTGCAAGCCCGCACCCTGCGTGACGGCACCGGCATTGCCGACAACCATCAGTTCTACCTGGCCACCAAGCCGTACGCCGAAAAACACCCTGACGTGATCAAGACGCTGGTGGAAGAAGTCCGCGCCGTGGGCGAATGGTCCAAGGCCAACCCGGAACAAGTCACCGAACAAGTTGCTCCGCTGCTGGGCCTGCCGGCCGACATCACCCTGACCTCGGTAAAACGCCAGGGCTACGGTGCGCAGTTCCTGACGCCTGAAGTGATCGCGGCGCAACAGAAAATCGCCGACAGCTTCTACCAACTCAAATTGATCCCCAAACCCTTGAGCATCAAGGACGTGATCTGGACACCACCTGCCGCCGTTGCCAAAGCGCCGTAATCCGACTTCTTCAGGAGACAACTCCATGAGCCTCAATATTTTCTGGTTTCTGCCTACCCACGGCGACGGCCATTACCTTGGCACCGCCGAAGGCGCTCGCGCCGTAGACCACGGTTATCTGCAGCAAGTGGCCCAGGCGGCCGACCGCCTTGGCTTCGGCGGGGTACTGATCCCCACCGGCCGCTCCTGCGAAGATTCGTGGCTGGTGGCGGCGTCGCTGATCCCGGTGACCCAACGCTTGAAATTCCTTGTCGCGCTGCGCCCCGGGATCATTTCCCCGACGGTGGCTGCGCGTCAGGCCGCGACCCTGGATCGTCTGTCCGGCGGCCGGGCGTTGTTCAACCTGGTGACCGGTGGAGACCCGGATGAATTGGCCGGCGACGGTTTGTTCCTGAGCCATGAAGAGCGTTACCAGGCGTCGGTGGAGTTCACCCGCATCTGGCGCCGCGTACTGGAAGGCGAGACCGTCGATTACGACGGCCAGCACATCAGCGTCAAAGGCGCCAAGTTGCTCTATCCGCCGATCCAGCAACCGCGTCCGCCGCTGTATTTCGGTGGCTCTTCCGAAGCGGCCCAGGACCTGGCAGCCGAACAAGTGGAAATGGTCCTGACCTGGGGCGAGCCTCCGGCTGCGGTGGCGGAAAAGATTGCACAGGTTCGCGCCAAGGCCGCCAAGCTCGGGCGTACCCTGCGCTTCGGCATTCGCCTGCATGTGATCGTGCGTGAAACCAACGCCGAAGCCTGGCAGGCCGCCGACAAACTGATCTCCCACGTGGACGATGAAACCATCGCCCGCGCCCAGGCGTCGTTGTCGCGCTTTGATTCCGTAGGCCAGCAACGCATGGCCGCCTTGCACGGCGGCAGCCGCGACAACCTGGAAGTCAGCCCCAACCTGTGGGCGGGCGTAGGCCTGGTACGCGGTGGCGCCGGCACGGCACTGGTGGGCGATGGCCCGACCGTGGCCGCGCGGGTGAAGGAATACGCGGACCTCGGTATCGATACCTTTATCTTCTCCGGCTATCCACACCTGGAAGAGTCGTATCGCGTAGCGGAGTTGCTGTTCCCGCATCTGGACATCGAGCGTCCCGAGTTGCCGAAAGGCGCCGGCTACGTCAGCCCGTTCGGCGAAATGGTCGCCAACGACATTCTTCCCAAAGCTGCGTCCCAGAGCTGAGGCGCCGCCATGAACCTTGAAAAGTTAAGTCATCGATTGGCGCCCTGGGCGCTGCCGATCCTGTTGCTGGCGGTATGGCAGCTGTCCGTCTCGGCCGGCTGGTTGTCGACGCGCATTCTGCCGGCACCCAGCGCGGTGATCGAAGCAGGTGTCAGCCTGGTGCGCAGCGGCGAAATCTGGACCCACCTGGCCATCAGCGGCTGGCGTGCGGGCCTGGGCTTTGTGATCGGCGGCAGCATCGGCCTGACCCTGGGTTTTATTACCGGCCTGTCGACCTGGGGTGAACGCCTGCTGGACAGCTCGGTGCAGATGATCCGCAACGTGCCGCACCTGGCGCTGATCCCGCTGGTGATCCTGTGGTTCGGCATCGACGAGACGGCGAAGATATTCCTGGTCGCCCTCGGCACGCTGTTCCCGATCTATCTCAATACTTACCACGGCATCCGCAACGTCGACCCGGCGCTGGTGGAAATGGCCCGCAGTTATGGCCTGTCCGGTTTCAGCCTGTTTCGCCAAGTGATTTTGCCGGGCGCCTTGCCTTCGATTCTGGTGGGCGTGCGCTTCGCGCTGGGCTTTATGTGGCTGACGTTGATCGTCGCGGAAACCATCTCCGCCAGTTCCGGTATCGGCTACCTGGCGATGAACGCCCGGGAATTCCTGCAGACCGACGTGGTGGTTCTGGCGATCGTGCTTTACGCGGTCCTCGGCAAGCTGGCAGACCTGGCGGCGCGAGGCCTGGAGCGAGTCTGGCTGCGCTGGCACCCGGCTTATCAAGTGAATAAAGGAGGTGCGGCATGACCGCTCAACAACCTCCACGCCTGCTGCGGGGCATTCCCCTGGCAGTGCGCAAGTTGCGCAAGGCTTTCGGCGCGCGGGAAGTGCTGAAGGAAATCGACCTGCATATTCCTGCCGGTCAATTCGTGGCGGTCGTGGGCCGCAGTGGCTGCGGCAAAAGTACCTTGCTGCGCCTGCTGGCCGGGCTGGACAAAGCCAGCGGCGGCGAACTGCTCGCCGGCTCCGCGCCGCTGAGCGAAGCGATTGAAGACACGCGGTTGATGTTCCAGGAAGCGCGCCTGCTGCCGTGGAAAAAGATCATCGACAACGTGGGCCTTGGCCTCAAGGGCAACTGGCGCCCGCAGGCACTGGAAGCGCTGGAAGCGGTCGGCCTGGCCGAGCGCGCCAATGAGTGGCCGGCGGCGTTGTCCGGTGGCCAGAAACAGCGCGTGGCCCTGGCCCGCGCCCTGATCCACCAACCGCGCCTGTTGCTGCTGGACGAACCGCTGGGGGCGCTGGATGCCCTGACCCGGATCGAGATGCAGCAACTGATCGAGAACCTCTGGCAGAAGCACGGCTTCACCGTGTTGCTGGTGACCCACGACGTCAGCGAAGCCGTGGCCATTGCCGACCGGGTGATTTTGATCGAAGACGGCGAAATCGGCCTCGACCTGCACGTGGAACTCCCACGTCCGCGGGTGCGTGGCTCCCACCGCCTGGCGGCGCTGGAAACCGAAGTGCTTAACCGTGTGTTGTCGCTGCCCGGCACCCCGCCGGAACCCGAACCTGTTTCACCGCTGCCTACGCAATTGCGTTGGGCTCAATAACTCACTTGTCTTACACAGGAATAACGACCATGACTATCAAAGCCATCAACGTGCGTAACCAGTTCAAAGGCACCATCAAGGAAATCGTCGAAGGCGACGTGCTGTCGGAAATCGACGTACAGACCGCGTCCGGCATCGTCACTTCCGTGATCACCACCCGCTCGGTGAAAGAGCTGGAACTGGTGATCGGCAGTGAAGTGATTGCCTTCGTGAAATCCACCGAGGTGTCGATCGCCAAGTTGTGATCAATGGTTCGCACAAACCCCGAAGGTGAAAGCCTGTCGGGGTTTTTGTCGTTCTCAAGATTGCTTTCGCGAGCAAGCCCGCTCCCACATTTGACCGAGTTCTACCTTTGGAATACGGTCGAATGTGGGAGCGGGCTTGCTCGCGAAGAGGCCCGGACAGGCAACAAAAAATCAGAGCGCAGCCACCCGCTTGGGCAAGAACGCCGGCAGATAAAGCCCCACATACGCATCAAACACCCGCATGCCTTCCTCGGCCATGCGCGGGGTGATTTGCCCGTGCTGATGCACCGAGCGCGCGTAGACGCGGTCGCTCAGTTCCAGGGCCAGGGCAAACACGTCGACATCGGCGGGCAGGCTCGGCACCTCGAAGTGCCGGTTGAACACCTCAAACATCAGGTTTCCCAGCTCCAGGTCGTGCTGGCGGTCGGCCTGTGTCACTTCGGTCAACCCGTGCTGGGCCAGGATCAATTGGCGGGCGGCGGCGTCGTTGCTGTAGATGCTGAGCATGCGCTGCTCCACCACGCAGGACAGGTCGCGCCAGTGCTTGAGTGAATCATGATCGATGGGCGCCTGAATGGCCGCGCGAAAGGCCGCATGAACGTCAGCGGTCAGCGCCTCCAGCAACGCCGGCACGCTGGCGAAGAAGTGATACACCGATGACGGTGGAATCTGCGCCCGCTCGGCCACGCTGTAGATCGACAGGCTGGCCACGCCTTCGGCGGCCAGCAAGGTGCGGGCGGCATCGAGGATCGCGTCGATCCGGGCCTGGCTGCGGGCGCGGGGTTTGCGAGGAGTGGCAGGGCGATTCATTGAAGTCTCCTACAGGGCAGCGGGCATTGTACGCAGAGCCACTGGATGATCCATACCCTGTGGCGAGGGAGCTTGCTCCCGCTGGACTGCGCAGCAGGCCCAAGACCTGCACCTCGGTTCCGCCTGAAAGAACCCGGTGTTCTTATTGGGGCCGCTTCGCAGCCCGGCGGGAGCAGGCTCCCTCGCCACAACAGCCATAAAAAAACGCCGTAGGCCAAAGGCCTGCGGCGTTCTTTTTAGCCCGGCAACCGCTTACACGGTATGCAGGTACCAGTTGTACTCAAGGTCGGAGATGGAGTGTTCGAACTCCTCCAGCTCACTTTCCTTACAGGCGACGAAGATATCGATGTATTTAGGATCGATGTACTTGGCCATCACCTCGCTGTCGTCCAACTCGCGCAGGGCATCACGCAGGTTGTTCGGCAGGCTCTGTTCGTTCTGCTCGTAGCTGTTGCCTTCCACCGGTGCGCCAGGCTCGATCTTGTTGGTCAGGCCGTGATGCACGCCCGCCAATACCGAAGCCATCAGCAGGTAAGGGTTGGCATCAGCCCCGGCCACACGGTGTTCGATACGTACGGCGTCGGACGAGCCGGTCGGTACGCGAATCGCCACGGTGCGGTTATCCAGGCCCCAGCACGGCGAGTTCGGCACGTAGAACTGTGCGCCGAAACGACGGTAGGAGTTGACGTTAGGGCACAGGAACGCCATTTGGGCGGGTAGGGTCTCCAGCACACCGCCGATCGCGTGACGCAATGCGGCGTTCTGCTCGGGATCCTCGCTGGCAAAGATGTTCTTGCCGTCCTTGTCCAGGATCGAAATGTGCACGTGTAGGCCGTTGCCTGCCTGGCCCGGGTAAGGCTTGGCCATGAAGGTGGTGTCCATCTCATGGTCGTAGGCGATGTTCTTGATCAAGCGCTTGAGCAGTACCGCGTAGTCGCAGGCCTTTATAGGGTCGGCAACGTGGTGCAGGTTCACTTCGAACTGCGCCGGGGCACTTTCCTTGACGATGGCGTCGGCAGGGATGCCTTGCTCTTTTGCACCTTCCAGAATGTCCTGGAGGCAGTCGACGTATTCGTCGAGGTCGTCGATCAGGTAGACCTGTGTCGAGTGCGGGCGTTTGCCGGAGATCGGCGAGCGGGGCGGTTGTGGCCGGCCATTCACGTTCTCCTGGTCAATCAGGTAGAACTCCAGCTCGAATGCGGCGCAGATGGTCAGACCGAGGTCGTCAAATTTGCTTACAACTTGGCGGAGTACTTCGCGAGGATCGGCGAAGAAAGGTTCACCTTCGAGTTCGTGCATGGTCATCAGCAGTTGCGCGGTTGGGCGCTTTTGCCAGGGTTCATTGCACAGGGTGTCGGGGATTGGATAACAGATTCGGTCAGCATCACCGATGTCCAGACCCAGGCCGGTGCTTTCCACCGTTGAGCCGTTGATATCCAGGGCAAATAGAGAGGCAGGCAGGTTAATGCCCTTCTCGTAAACCTTGTGGAGGCTGGTGCGTTCGATGCGCTTGCCGCGCACCACACCATTCATATCCGCAATTAGAAGGTCTACGTACAGAACCTCAGGATGATCCTTAAGGAACGCGTTCGCTTCGTTAAGCTGAACGGCACGCGGGGGTACCGACATGATGCAACACCTTTGTTGTTAAAAATATCAATCATTGATCTCTTCGGGTTTCAGTCAACCCGAACGGCATGCCGAAGTCAAGCGAGGCCTTTTTTGCCCTAAAAAAGCGCCGTGAGGGCTTTTTTGGGGCTTTTTGGGGCAATTTTTTGGGATTGGGGCTCTTGGAACCAGCACGTTTGAGCGGGCCGTGTTGTATTTTTTACGGGGGTGTTGTGTAAAAAAATGAACAAGGCTAAGCTCGATTCAAACCCATAACAGCAATAATACCGGGGTGCTTCATGTCTCGCCTGCCGTTAATCGGCGTCACCGCCTGCTCCAAACAGGTCGGTCTGCATGCTTATCACATCAGTGGCGACAAATACGTCCGTGCAGTGGCCACCGCTGCCAAGGGCTTGCCGTTGATTATTCCGTCCCTGGCGGATCTGCTCGACCCGGCCAATATTCTTGACGGCCTGGACGGCATTCTATTTACCGGCTCACCTTCCAATATCGAACCCTTTCACTACGACGGTCCGGCCAGCGCGCCCGGGACTGCTCATGATTCTGCACGGGACCAAACCACTCTGCCGCTGCTGCGTGCAGCCATAGCGGCCGGTGTTCCGGTGCTGGGGATTTGCCGTGGCTTCCAGGAAATGAACGTGGCGTTTGGCGGCAGCCTGCACCAGAAGGTTCATGAAGTGCCGGGCATGATGGATCACCGCGAAGACGACACCCAGCCGCTGGACATCCAGTACGGCCCGGCACATCCGGTAACCATCTCCCCGAATGGGGTATTGGCAAGCCTGGGCTTGCCGTCGACGATCCAGGTCAACTCGATTCATTCACAGGGCATTGATCGCCTGGCGGCCGGTTTCCAGGTCGAGGCCACCGCGCCGGATGGCCTGATCGAAGGCTTTTCAGTGCCCGCGGGCAAGGCTTTTGCTTTAGGAGTGCAATGGCACCCCGAATGGCAGGTAAGCTCTAACCCGCACTACCTCGCAATCTTCCAGGCATTTGGCAATGCCTGTCGAAAGCGGGTGATGCAACGCGACGCGGATGCTGCGTCAACTTACGCCTGACCTTTAATGGATGTCAGGAAACACAGCCCAGAGGCATTTATGAGTAACAACCTCGACCAGCTCACCGATTGGTTGAAAGACCACAAGATCACAGAAGTCGAATGCATGATTGGCGACCTCACCGGCATCACCCGGGGCAAGATCTCGCCGACCAACAAGTTCATCGCCGAAAAAGGCATGCGCCTGCCCGAAAGCGTTCTGTTGCAGACCGTGACCGGCGACTATGTCGAAGACGACATCTATTACGAATTGCTCGACCCGGCCGACATCGACATGATCTGCCGCCCGGACGAGAACGCGGTGTACCTCGTGCCCTGGGCCATAGAGCCTACGGCCCAGGTGATCCACGACACCTACGACAAGCAAGGCAACCCGATCGAGCTGTCGCCGCGCAACGTGCTCAAGAAAGTCCTCAAGCTCTACGCCGATAAAGGCTGGCAGCCCATCGTGGCGCCGGAGATGGAGTTCTACCTGACCAAACGCTGCGAAGACCCGGACTTCCCGCTGCAACCGCCGATTGGCCGCTCCGGTCGCCCGGAGACTGGCCGCCAGTCCTTCTCTATAGAAGCGGCCAACGAATTCGACCCGTTGTTCGAAGACGTCTACGACTGGTGCGAATTGCAGGAACTGGACCTCGACACGTTGATCCACGAAGACGGCACGGCGCAGATGGAAATCAACTTCCGTCACGGCGACGCACTGTCCCTGGCCGACCAGATCCTGGTGTTCAAGCGCACCATGCGCGAAGCGGCGCTCAAGCACGACGTGGCAGCCACCTTCATGGCCAAGCCCATGACCGGCGAGCCCGGCAGCGCGATGCACCTGCACCAGAGCATCATCGATATCGCCACCGGCAAGAACGTGTTCTCCAATGAAGACGGGACCAAGAGCGAGCTGTTTTTGCACCACATCGGCGGCCTGCAGAAGTTCATCCCCGAGCTGTTGCCGCTGTTCGCCCCTAACGTCAACTCGTTCCGCCGCTTCCTGCCCGACACCTCGGCGCCGGTCAACGTGGAGTGGGGCGAAGAGAACCGCACCGTTGGCCTGCGGGTTCCGGACGCCGGCCCACAAAACCGTCGGGTGGAAAACCGCCTGCCCGGTGCCGACGCCAACCCGTACCTGGCGATTGCCGCCAGCCTGCTGTGTGGCTACATCGGCATGGTCGAAGGCATCAGCCCAAGCGCGCCGGTGGTGGGCCGTGGTTACGAGCGCCGCAACCTGCGCCTGCCGCTGACCATCGAAGACGCCCTGGAACGCATGGAAAACAGCAAGACCATCGAGAAATACCTGGGTCACAAATTCATCACAGGCTACGTCGCGGTCAAGCGGGCCGAGCATGAAAACTTCAAGCGCGTGATCAGTTCGTGGGAGCGGGAATTCCTGCTCTTCGCCGTCTGATGCGCCGGGCGCGCCCTTCAAACGGCGCGTCCTCACCTGAAACATCTAGGAGATTGGTATGTCCAGCAACAACCCGCAAACCCGTGAATGGCAAGCCTTGAGCAGCGATCACCACCTGGCGCCGTTCAGCGACTTCAAGCAATTGAAAGAGAAAGGCCCACGGATCATCACCAAAGCCCACGGCGTTTACCTGTGGGACAGCGAAGGCAACAAGATTCTCGACGGCATGGCCGGCCTGTGGTGCGTGGCGATCGGTTACGGTCGCGATGAACTGGCTGATGCGGCCGCCAAGCAGATGAAAGAACTGCCTTACTACAACCTGTTCTTCCAGACCGCCCACCCGCCGGTGCTGGAACTGGCCAAAGCCATCTCCGATATCGCCCCACAAGGCATGAACCATGTGTTCTTCACCGGCTCCGGCTCCGAAGGCAACGACACCATGCTGCGTATGGTCCGCCACTACTGGGCGATCAAAGGCCAGCCGAACAAGAAAACCATCATCAGCCGCAAGAATGGCTACCACGGTTCAACCGTGGCCGGCGCCAGCCTGGGCGGCATGACTTATATGCATGAACAAGGCGACTTGCCGATCCCGGGCATCGTCCACATCGCCCAGCCTTACTGGTTCGGCGAAGGCGGCGACATGAGCCCGGAAGAATTCGGCGTGTGGGCGGCCAACCAGCTGGAAGAGAAGATCCTGGAACTGGGCGTGGACAACGTCGGTGCCTTTATTGCCGAGCCGATCCAGGGTGCCGGTGGCGTGATCGTGCCGCCAGACAGCTACTGGCCGCGCATCAAGGAAATCCTCGCCAAGTACGACATCCTGTTCGTGGCTGACGAAGTGATCTGTGGGTTTGGCCGCACCGGTGAGTGGTTCGGTAGCGATTTCTACGGCCTCAAGCCCGACATGATGACCATCGCCAAGGGCCTGACCTCCGGCTACATCCCGATGGGCGGCCTGATCGTGCGCGACGAAGTGGTCGCCGTGCTGAACGAAGGCGGTGATTTCAACCACGGCTTCACCTATTCCGGTCACCCGGTGGCGGCAGCGGTAGCCCTGGAAAACATCCGCATCATGCGCGATGAACAAATTGTTAAGCACGTGCACGACGAAACGGCACCCTATTTGCAAAAGCGTTTGAGGGAACTGGCTGATCACCCGCTGGTGGGTGAAGTTCGCGGTGTGGGCATGCTCGGTGCCATCGAACTGGTTCAGGACAAGGCAACGCGCAAGCGTTATGAAGGCCGTGGTGTTGGCATGATCTGCCGCACGTTCTGCTTCGAGAATGGCCTGATCATGCGCGCCGTGGGCGACACCATGATCATTTCGCCACCGTTGGTGATCAGCAAGGCCGAGATAGACGAGTTGGTGACCAAGGCGCGGCACTGCCTGGACCTGACTTTGGCGGCATTGCAGGGCTAAATGCTAGGCTCAGAACGCAGCGCCTGTCGGACGCTGCTTCTGGGGTGTTAGAAAAGCGGGGCATTGGTTGAAAGCCAGCCCCTGAACTTGCCAGACTGTCGCCCTGTTTTGTCGCCCTTAGACGGGCTGCGAAACACGTTGTAATTAAAGAACGAACGTGGCCCAAAAAAGAAAAAATTGGAGCATGACCGAATGAAGGCATTAGGTTTGAAGAACGCTGGCAAGACCCTCCTGGCCTTGTCCCTGATGGGGGCCATGGCAGGCGCGGCACACGCCGACGATAAAGTGCTGCACGTTTATAACTGGTCCGACTACATCGCACCGGACACCATCGCGAACTTTGAAAAAGAGTCCGGGATCAAGGTGGTCTATGACGTGTTCGACTCCAACGAAACCCTGGAAGCCAAGTTGCTGGCAGGCAAGTCCGGCTACGACATTGTCGTGCCGTCGAACAACTTCCTCGCCAAGCAGATCAAGGCCGGTGTTTACCAGGAACTGGACAAGTCCAAGCTGTCGAACTACGACAACTTGAACAAGTCCCTGCTTAAAGCCGTGTCCATCAGCGACCCGGACAACAAGCACGCCTTCCCGTACATGTGGGGCTCGATCGGCATCGGCTACAACCCGGAGAAGGTCAAGGCCGCACTGGGCATCGACAAGATCGACTCGTGGGACACCATCCTCAAGCCGGAAAACCTCGCCAAGCTCAAAGGCTGCGGTGTGAGCTTCCTCGATTCGCCAACCGAAATGCTGCCAGTGGCACTGCATTATCTGGGCCTGCCGACCGACACCCAGAAGAAGGAAGACCTCAAGCAAGCCGAGGCCCTGTTCCTCAAGCTGCGTCCTTCGATCGGCTACTTCCACTCGTCCAAGTACATTTCCGACCTGGCCAACGGCAACATCTGCGTAGCCGTGGGTTATTCGGGTGACGTGCAACAGGCCAAGTCCCGCGCGGCTGAAGCCGGTGGCAAGGTCAAGGTTGCCTATGACATTCCGAAAGAAGGTGCCGGCAGCTTCTATGACATGGTCGCCATCCCTAAAGATGCCGAGAACGTCGACGCTGCCTACAAGTTCATGAACTACCTGCTGAAGCCGGAAGTCATGGCGGGCATTACCAACAGCGTACGTTTCCCGAACGGTAACGAGAAAGCTACCGCGTTGGTCGACAAAGACATCACCAGCGACCCAGGCATTTATCCGCCAGCGGACGTGCAAGCCAAGCTGTATGCCATTGCTGACTTGCCGGCTGCTACTCAGCGGGAAATGACCCGCAGCTGGACCAAAATCAAATCGGGCAAGTAAAGCCGCTTTGATACCTGTTTTGCTAACTGCCGCGATGCGCGCGGTGGTTAGCGAAACAATTAAATGACAGAAAGTTTTGCCGGATCGGTTTATCGAGGGTAAGTTGCGCGCCGGTTTTGTTGCCGGGCAACAACTTCGGGCCCAACTATTTAAGAGGACCTCCACTTGCCAATTTCTTTATTTCGCAAAGCCTTGCTGGTGGGTGCAGGTATCACGCTGGCTGTCAGCGTGCAGGCCGCGCCGACTGTGCATATTTATAACTGGTCGGACTACATCGGCCCGGACACCCTGGCCAACTTTGAAAAGGCCACCGGCATCAAGCCGGTCTATGACGTGTTTGATTCCAACGAAACCCTGGAAGGCAAGTTACTTGCCGGGCGTACCGGGTATGACGTGGTAGTGCCGTCGAACCACTTCCTTGGCAAGCAGATCAAGGCCGGGGCGTTCCAGAAAATCGACAAATCGCAACTGACCAACTACGCCAACCTCGACCCGGCGTTGCTCAAGCGCCTGGAAAAGAACGATCCGGGCAACCAGTACGCCGTGCCGTATCTGTGGGGCACCAACGGTATTGGTTACAACGTAGATAAAGTCAAAGAAGTGCTGGGCGTCGACAAGATCGACTCCTGGGCCGTGCTGTTCGAGCCGGAAAACATGAAGAAGCTGGCCACGTGCGGTGTGTCGTTCATGGACTCGGCGGATGAAATGCTGCCGGCGGTGCTCAACTACATGGGCCTCAACCCCAACAGCACCAACCCTGAAGACTACAAGAAGGCTGAAGAGAAACTCCTGAAAGTGCGTCCCTACGTGACCTACTTCCATTCTTCCAAATACATCTCGGACCTGGCCAACGGCAACATCTGCGTGGCGGCCGGTTTCTCCGGTGATGTGTTCCAGGCCAAGGCTCGTGCAGCCGAGGCGGGCAAGGGCGTGAACATCGCCTATGTGATTCCGAAAGAAGGCGGCAACCTGTGGTTCGACGTGCTGGCCATCCCCAAGGATGCCACCAACGTCAAAGAGGCCCTCGCCTTCATCAACTATTTGCTGAAACCTGAAGTGATCGCTCAGGTCAGTGATTACGTCGGTTACGCCAACCCTAACCCAGGGGCGGACAAACTGATGGAGCAATCGATACGCACCGACGAAGCGGTTTACCCACCGCAGGCGGTTCTCGACCGGACTTTTGTCAACTTCGAGCTACCCCCGAAAGTGCAACGTTTGATGACCCGTAGCTGGACCAAGGTCAAGACGGGCAAGTAAGGCTTAACGCTCAAACTATCCAAGGCTGGCCCGTATTGGGCGAGCTGCACTCTTTTTATTCTGGGAGTTTCGTAAATGGCAGTTGCCTCCGGCGCCTATAAGAAAGCCCTCGAGGGCGACCAGACACCGAAAAAGGTGCTGGTCAAAATCGACCGGGTCACGAAGAAGTTCGACGAGACGATTGCGGTGGACGATGTGTCCCTGGAAATCAAGAAAGGCGAAATCTTCGCCTTGCTCGGCGGATCGGGTTCGGGCAAATCCACCTTGCTGCGCATGCTCGCAGGCTTCGAGCGCCCAACGGAAGGACGCATTTACCTCGACGGTGTGGACATCACCGACATGCCGCCGTACGAGCGGCCGATCAACATGATGTTCCAGTCCTACGCCTTGTTCCCCCACATGACCGTGGCCCAGAACATCGCGTTTGGCCTGCAGCAGGACAAGATCCCCAAGGCCGAGGTCGACGCCCGTGTGGCCGAGATGCTCAAGCTGGTGCAGATGAGCCAGTACGCCAAGCGCAAGCCGCACCAGCTGTCTGGCGGCCAGCGTCAGCGGGTGGCGCTGGCGCGTTCCCTGGCCAAGCGTCCGAAACTGCTGCTGCTCGATGAGCCGATGGGCGCACTCGACAAGAAGCTGCGTTCGCAGATGCAACTGGAACTGGTGGAGATCATCGAGCGCGTGGGCGTGACCTGCGTGATGGTGACCCACGACCAGGAAGAGGCCATGACCATGGCCGAGCGCATCGCGATCATGCACCTGGGCTGGATCGCCCAGATCGGCAGCCCGATCGACATCTATGAAACGCCGACCAGCCGCCTGGTGTGCGAGTTCATCGGCAACGTCAACATCTTCGACACCCAGGTGGTGGACGACGCCGAAGGCCACGCGGTACTCAAGTGCCCGGACCTGGACCGCGATATCTACGTCGGCTACGGCATCGCCACTTCGGTGGAAGACAAGTCGGTGACCTACGCCATCCGCCCTGAAAAGCTGCTGGTGACCACCGAAATGCCGACCTGCGAGCACAACTGGTCCAGCGGCAAGGTGCACGACATCGCCTACCTCGGCGGCCATTCGGTGTTCTACGTCGAATTGCCGAGCGGCAAGCTGGTGCAATCCTTCGTGGCCAACGCCGAACGCCGTGGCCAGCGCCCTACCTGGGGCGACCAGGTGTACGTGTGGTGGGAAGACGACAGCGGCGTGGTACTTCGCTCATGAACATGAAGAAGTTCAAACGCCAGCTGCAACGAATAACCCCCGGTGGCCGGCATGTGGTCATCGGGATCCCTTTCCTCTGGTTGTTCCTGTTCTTCATGCTGCCGTTCTTCATCGTCTTGAAGATCAGCTTTGCCGAAGCCGACGTAGCGATCCCGCCTTACACCGAGATCTACACCTTCGTTGAACAGAAACTGCAGTTGGTGCTGAACCTGGCCAACTACGGGATGCTGGGCGATGACGAGTTGTACATCGCGGCGTACCTGGGCTCGCTGAAGATGGCGTTTTTCAGCACCATCCTCTGCCTGCTGATCGGCTACCCGATGGCCTACGCCATTGCCAGCGCACGCAAGGAAATCCAGACCGTGCTGGTGCTGCTGATCATGATGCCGACCTGGACTGCGATCCTGATCCGGGTCTATGCGTGGATGGGCATCCTCAGCAACAACGGGTTGCTCAACGGCTTCCTGATGTCCATCGGGTTGATCAACGAACCGCTGCAGATTCTCAACACCAACATCGCGGTGTATATCGGCGTGGTCTATTCGTACCTGCCGTTCATGATCCTGCCGCTGTACGCCAACCTGGTGAAGCACGACCAGAGCCTGCTGGAAGCCGCGTCGGACCTGGGTTCGAGCACCTTCAACAGCTTCTGGAAAATCACCGTGCCGCTGTCCAAGAACGGCATCATCGCCGGCTGCATGCTGGTATTTATCCCGGTGGTGGGCGAGTTCGTGATCCCGGAACTGCTGGGCGGTCCGGAAACCCTGATGATCGGTAAAGTGTTGTGGCAAGAATTCTTCAACAACCGTGACTGGCCGGTGGCGTCTGCCCTGGCGGTGGTGATGCTGGCGATCCTGATCGTGCCGATCATCCTGTTCAACCGCAGCCAAGCCAAAGAGATGGAGGGCAAGATATGAAGCGCGTCAGTTTCTCAAGCTTCATGCTGGTGGCGGGGTTGCTGTTCATCTACCTGCCGATGCTGATCCTGGTGATCTACTCGTTCAACGAATCCAAACTGGTGACGGTGTGGGGCGGTTGGTCGATCAAGTGGTACGTCGGCCTGTTGGACAACACCCAGTTGATGGGCTCGGTCGGTCGCTCCCTGGAAATCGCCTGCTACACCGCGATTGCGGCGGTGGCACTCGGTACATTGGCGGCGTTCGTGCTGACGCGCATCAGCCAGTTCAAGGGCCGCACGCTGTTCGGCGGCCTGGTGACGGCGCCGCTGGTGATGCCGGAAGTGATCACCGGCCTGTCGCTGTTGCTGCTGTTCGTGGCCATGGCGCAGATGATCGGCTGGCCGCAGGAACGTGGCCTGGTGACCATCTGGATCGCCCACACCACGTTCTGTTCGGCGTATGTGGCGGTGGTGGTGTCGGCGCGCTTGCGTGAGCTGGACCTGTCGATTGAAGAGGCAGCCATGGACCTGGGTGCGCGGCCGTGGAAGGTGTTCTTCCTGATCACCATCCCGATGATCGCGCCGTCGCTGGCGGCGGGCGGCATGATGTCGTTCGCGCTGTCGCTGGATGACCTGGTGTTGGCCAGCTTCGTGTCGGGGCCGGGTTCGACCACGTTGCCGATGGAAGTGTTCTCGGCGGTGCGCCTGGGGGTTAAACCCGAGATCAACGCCGTGGCCAGCCTGATTCTGTTGGCGGTGTCGATCGTGACGTTCCTGGTGTGGTTCTTCAGCCGTCGTGCCGAAGAGCACCGCAAGAAAGCGATCCAGCAGGCGATTGAAGAAGCGGCTGCGGATGGTTGGGAGAAGCCGGCGGATTCGCGTCGGGCTCCAGCGCCGGTCTAATCAGGTAGCCCTGAAGAAACCGGATCAAAAATGTGGGAGCGGGCTTGCTCGCGAAAGCGCAGTGTCAGTCACCGGATGTATTGACTGATCCACTGCCTTCGCGAGCAAGCCCGCTCCCACATTTTGATTGCATTCCAATTCGGGTTAAGCAGTCCAAGGCGACTTGCGAATCACCTCGACGAAATTCATCGGCTTGAACCCCGGCTCCTGATCCACCAGCACATCGGTCTTCACGTTGCCAAACGTGGTCTGCGGGCGATGGCGCAGGCCGTCGGCAAACGCGCAGATGATGCACTCCTTGAACCCTTCACCCCGTGGATGCGCATGCACCACCGCTTCGCGCTGCACGCTGGTAAACGCCGCGTACTCCATTCCCAGCACATCCATTTCCACGCCCGCGGTCACCAGCGCCACGGTTGGACGCAAGTGCTTGGGCACCCCCGGTGTGGTGTGCAGGGCGATGGACAACCACACCTGTTCGATGTCGTCATCGCTCAACCCGTAAGGCTTGAGAAAGTCCGCCGCCGCGTTGGCGCCGTCCACTTCAAAGCGTTCGTCGTCACTGCGGTGACCTTCCACCAGGCCCAGGTCGTGGAACATCGCGCCGACGTACAGCAACTCCGGGTTATAGGCCAACTGCTGGCGCTCGCCGCTCAATGCGCCGAACAGGAACACCCGGCGGGAGTGGTGGTAGAGCAGGTCGGATTCGATGTCGCGGATGTATTCGGTGGTGGCCTTGGCCAGGGCGCTGTCCGGGATCTTGATGCCGGCGATGGTGGTGCTCATGGTCGTTCTCCTCAAGAAAGCGCCGGGTGGCGCCGATGAGTCCAGTCTGGTCGCGCGCCCGCGAAGGGGCCATCGCGTCGAGGATGCGATCCCGGCCAATGTGCCGCGATATCGCGCCAAGGCTATGCGCGATCAAATGTAGGAGCTGGCTTGCCTGCGATAGCATCACCTCGGTATACCTGCTACACCGAGGTGTCTGCATAGCCGGCAAGCCAGCTCCTACAAGGGTTGTGTTTATTCAGTTAGAAAAAGGTGTTTCTGCTCATGGGCAAAACCGTCGCCATCCTGATCTTCCCCGGCGTCCAGTCACTGGACGTGACCGGGCCCCTGGATGTGTTCTGCGAGGCCAACCGTTTTCTGCCGCCCGAGGCGCATTACCAGCTGGAGGTGATTGGCCTGGGGCACGGCAACATGGCCTGTTCCAACGGCTTGTCCTTGCAGGCACACCGGCATTTCAGCGAGGCCCTCGAGCCTTACGACTTGTTGTTGATGGCCGGCGGGCCGCAGCTGCCCTTCGAGGATTTCGGCCCGGTGTTCAATCAATGGCTGCGTGACGCCAGTGCGCGAGCCCGGCGCTTCGGCTCCATCTGCAACGGTGCCTTCATGCTCGCCCGCGCCGGGTTGCTGGACGGGCGCACCGTCACCACCCACTGGGGCGACGCTGCCGATCTGGCCGCCTTATGCCCATCGGCCCAGGTCGAAGCCGACCGCCTCTATGTGCAGGACGGCAACCTCTACACCTCGGCCGGGGTGACGGCGGGCATAGACCTGTCGCTGTACCTGCTGGCCCAGGACCACGGCCCGGAAGTCGCCCTCAGCGTGGCCAAGCGCCTGGTGGTGTTCACCCAGCGTTCCGGCGGGCAGTCGCAGTTCAGCCCGTTCCTGACACCCCACGCGCAAGCCACCTCGGCGGTGGCGCTGGTGCAGCTGTATGTATTGGCCAACCTGACGGGCGACCTGACCATCGCCGACCTGGCCAAAGCCGCCAACATGAGCGCGCGCAACTTCTCGCGGGTATTTGCCCGGGAAGCGCAGATCACTCCGGCGGAGTTCGTCGAGCGGGCGCGGGTGGATGCGGCGCGGGTGATGCTCGAAAGCACCCACGCACCGCTCAAGACCGTGGCGTATCAATGCGGCTTTCGCGATGCCCAGCACATGCGCAGTGTGTTCAATCGCCGGCTGGGCGTGACGCCGCAACAATTCCGGCTTAATTTTGCGGCGCCGGTTTGAGCGTGTCATAGGCTTCCAGGGCGCGCAGCGAGTAGATATACGCCGCGCCGGCATTCAGCGAGATCGCGGTGGCCAGGGTCGCGGCCACTTCTTCGCGGGTGGCGCCGGCCTTGATCGCCGCGTCGGCATGCACGCCGATGCAGCCGTCACAGCGGGTGGTGATGGCCACGGCGATGGAAATCAGCTCACGGGTCTTGGCATCGAGGACGTCATTTTCCTCGGCTGCTTCCCCCAGCGCCATGTAGGCTTTGACCATCTTCGGGTTGCTCTTGCCCAGCGTGCCAAAGGCTTTCTTCACGGTAGGCAGCAAGTCGGACCAGTTATTGAACATCGTGTTAACTCCTGAACGGGTTGGGTGTGAAGCCAGTGTGCGCGGTTCAGGTTTGGCGCTTTTGTTCGATCCACTCACCTTTTTGACCGATGCTCGCAAATGAACTCCATCGACACCCTCATCGCGTTGGCCAACCTGCGGGGCAGCCTGGACTTGCGTTGCCAGTTCCAGGGCGCCTGGGCCATGGACCACGAGCCCGAGCCGATGGGCGTGGCGCCGTATCACATTGTGCTGGCGGGCACGTGCCGCGCCGAATTGTCCGGCGGGCAGCAGGTGACGCTGGAGGAGGGCGACATCCTGTTGATGCCCGGTGGCGCGACGCACCTGGTGCGCAGCCAGGGCGCGCGGGTAAAGCCGATGGCGCAGACCGTGATCGAAGGCGGCTTGCTGCCGATCCATCGCCTGGGCGGTGAGCAGCCGGACGTGGACATGCTCTGCGGCAGCTTTCGCTACAACCGCCAGTCGTTGCTGTTCAGTGCGTTGCCGGACTACCTGGTGGTGTCCAGCCGGCAATGGCAGGCCGATGGGCAGCTGGCGGCATTGATCGCACTGCTGCGCAGCGAGGCGGACGGGCAGCGGCTGGGGGCGCGGTTTTTCATTGATGCGCTGTCGTCGGCGTTGTTCACCCTGATCCTGCGGGCATGGCTGACGCAGCAAGCGCCGGTGGCGGGCACCTTTGCCTTGTTGACCGACAAACGCCTGGGCAAGGCCTGGCAGGCGATGCTGGCGGATCCCGGCCATGAGTGGACCATCGACAGCCTGGCCAGCGCCGCGTCGATGTCCCGGGCGACCTTCATGCGTGGGTTTGTCAAAGTGGCAGGCGTGTCGCCGTGGGTGTTGCTGACGCAGTTGCGTATGGAGCTGGCGTTCAACCTGCTGCATCAGTCGCGGCTGAGCCTGACGGATATTGCCGCTCGGGCGGGGTATCAATCCCAGGCGGCGTTCAGCAAGAAATTCAAGGAAACCTACGGTGAGGCGCCGGGGCGGCTGCGTACCCGCTAGAAGCAACAACGCAGATCAAAATGTGGGAGCGGGCTTGCTCGCGAATGCGGAGTGTCAGTCACCAGATGTATTGACTGATCCACCGCATTCGCGAGCAAGCCCGCTCCCACATTGATTTTTTGTTTCTTCAGTTATTGCGGTGTCCGGGCCGGCAACAGCTTGAGCGTACTGCGGGTATTCGCCGTCACTTCCTCATCATTGAAATGCGCCTGCTCATACCCGCCTTCGATGTACGTTTCCGCCTGATCGGAATAGTGCTTGTCGAACGGCACACCACTCTGCCCGACCGGGTTGATGGTCAGCCCATGTGCGGCATCGGCGAAATCAATCAGGCGTCGGGTCGACGGCCCGTACGTCACCGGCCACGGCGCCGGGCCGATCTGTGCGGATTGGTTGTTGGGCACTTCATGGGTGCCGGGAGCGGCAAACGGGCCTACGTTGACGATCTTGTCCAACGGCTTCTGCGAGCCCAGTGGATGGCCGTGGGTCAGGGTGTGGGCCTTGCCCCATTGCCACTGCGATGGGTCGTCACCAAAGGTCGCCTTGAGGTGTTGCAGGCTGTTGTCCCAGGCAAGCTTGACGGTCTCGGCGCGGTGGCCATCCCACCACGGCGAATCCGCTGAAGCGGCCAGGCGCGGCAAGGCTGCGTCCACTACCCGGGTGGTGAGCAAGGTCTTGAACATCCCATCGCCCAGTTTCGGGTGGAACGCCGCGTCAGTGAGGTTGAACAGGAACTGGTTGAACAACGTGGCACTGGTGGAGTCCAGCGGGTAATCGCCTTTCCAGGCTGCCAGTTGCTCCACCAGCTTCAACTGCGCCGGGTCCTTGACCACGTCACGCAGCACCGGCAGCAGCGGTGCCAGCAGCCGTGGCCCGTAGGCGGTGGTGGTGCCGAGCTGCAAGGCCTGGCTGTTGTCCACGTCCCATTTCACGCTGTTGTCGCTCAGTTGCGCGTTCAACTGCTGGCCACGGTCTGCCAGGTTGTAATACCCGGGGATCGGCATGCCGATGGGTGACGCGGGCTGGGCATTGGCGGACACCACATAACCGCGGGCCGGGTTTTCTTCCTGGGGGTTGGCGCTGAATGGGTAGAAACCGAGCTTGTCCGCCTGGGCGGTACTGCCGTCGAGGATAAAGCCCGGGTTGACCCCGGCCGGGCGGATCGGCAATTGCGCCGCCGCCCACCAGCCGATATCGCCCTTGGCATTGGCCCATACGATGTTCAAGCCAGGCGCCTGGACCTTGGCCGCCGCCGCACGCGCTTTGGCGAGGGTATCGGCACGGTTGAGCTGATAGAAACCGTCGAGGATCGGGTTTTCGGTATCCAGGAATGCCCACCACATGGCAATCGGCGTCTTGCCGGCATTCTCGCCGAGCACGTCGTTGATGATCGGACCGTGGGGCGAGGTGCGCAGCGTCAAGGTTACCGGGTCCTGGCCCTTGACCGCGATCTGTTGCTCGCTGCTGGTCATGTCCACCCACTTGTCGTGGTACCAGACCTGGTTGGGGTTGTCCGGGTTGACCTTCTCGGCGATCAGGTCGAGGTCATCGTTCTGGAACATGGTCAGGCTCCAGCCGAAATCCTTGTTGTGGCCCAGGAACGCCACCGGCACCAGCGCGTTGTGATAGCCGTAAAGCTCGAAGCCCGGCGCCGACAGCTGCGCCTCGTACCACACCGACGGCACCGAGAAACGGATATGCGGGTCACCCGCCAGCAACGGTTTGCCGCTCTTGGTGCGGCTGCCGCTGATGGCCCAGGCGTTGCTGCCTTCGAACTGCGGCAGGCCGTTGTCGGCCATGGCCTGTTCGCTCAACTGGGCAATGGCGCCGAGGTCTTTCCAGTCACCGGCCGCCAGGTTCAGCGCGCCCTTGGGCTGCCAGTCGAGGTCGAAGACCTTCAGGTAGTCGTTGCCCAACTGATCGCGTACGTAGGTCAGCAAGGGTTCGGTGCGAAAGGCTGCGGCAAAGCTGTAGGCCAGGTAGCCGGCGACGCTGATGGTGTCTTCGGCGGTGAACGGGCGCTTGGGGATGCCCAGTACGTCGAACTCCATGGGTTTGGCGTGGCTGTCCTGATACTGGTTGACCCCGTCCAGGTAGGCTTGCAGGGCCTTCCAGGACGCAGACTCATGGTCCATGTGTTCGACGTAGCTCAAGGCGCGCTCGCGAATGCGCAGGCTGCGAAATAGCTTGTCGGTCTCCAGCAACTTGGGGCCCAGCACCTCGGCCAGCTCGCCACGGGACAGGCGCCGCATGATCTCCATCTGGAACAACCGGTCCTGGGCATGCACGTAGCCGAGGGCACGGTACAGGTCGGTCTCGTTCTCGGCGCGGATATGCGGCACGCCTCGGTCGTCGTAGCGCACCGTGACCGAACCTTGCAGATGGGCCAGCTCCACCGTGCCCTGGCGGGTCGGCTGCTTGCTGTACACGTACCAGCCGGCGCCAACCATAAGGGCTACGAGCAGGATGGCCAGCGCGGTCAGGATGCGTTTCATGGGTTGTCCCTTATTAGTCGGTCACCGTGAAGATTCGGGCAGTTTAGTGGGTTTGGCGAGCGCTGCGGAAAATGCTCTCGGGTTCGTGCTCCCTGAACCTGAGCTGCATGAAGTGGGGGTTCTGAAGTGGGCCGCGGGTGGGCGGAGTATTATGTTTACTCTGTTACATGAAACCAGCGGCGCGATGATTCACCCCGTCATCCGGGCGCGCCTTTGCTATCACTTTCGGAATGCAATTTATGACAGATCCCAGCCGTGCACAGGTGCCTTATGCCTGCTGCATGGAAACGCCATCGCTGATCAGCAATTTTTTGCGATACCCGCCGGTGGGTTTCACTGCCCAGCTGTCAGCACAGGGACTGCCGTACTTTTTCACCCGGTTCGACCTGCAGACCACCGCCGACGATGAGCTGCGTAGCCGCCTGCGCAGTTGGCCGGGGTACCGTTTGTGGCAGTCATGGCTGCATATCGACACCTGTTTTATCGGCACCACGGTCAGCGAATATTCCCCGTTCCCGCTGAACGTACCGCCACAGGACATGGCGCAATGGCTGCAAGAGGAATGTGCACCGCAACGCAAGCTCACCATCGTCAAGGATGTGCCGCTGGATTCTCCGCTGCTCAGCGTTGAGGACAATCGCTACGCACACGCGTTGATCGAGGCCTGCACCCAGCGCGGATTCATCAATGTAGAGGGCCAGGCGCTGGCCTATGTACCGATCGACTTCAGCTCGACGGATGAGTATCTGTCGCGGTTGTCCCACAGCCGTCGCCGCAATATCCGCCGCAAGCTACGCAGCCGTGATGAGCTGCGCATCGAGATCCTGGACACCGGCGATGCCCGCTTCAGCGATGAGCAATGGCAGCAGGAACTGTATCGGCTGTACAAGGCGGTGTACGCACAGAGCGAAATCCACTTCGACCTGCTTACGCCCGAATTCTTCATCCAGCTGCTAACCGATGCCGACAGCGGCGGGCATGTGTTCTGCTACTGGGACGAGGACGAACTGGTTGGCTATAACCTGTGCTACCAGCAAGACGGCAAGTTGCTCGACAAGTACATCGGCCTGAACTACCCGCTGGCGCTGGAGCACAACCTGTACTTCGTCAGCTGGTTTGTGAACCTGGAGTTCGCCCTGGAAAAGGGCCTGCAGTTTTATGTCGCGGGGTGGACCGACCCGCAGGTCAAGTCCAGCCTCGGCGCCAAGTTCACGTTTACCCGCCATCTGGTGTGGGTGAGGAACCCGCTGCTGCGCAAAGTGATGAACCGTTTCCGGCACCATTTTGAAAGCGATACCCAGTGGCAGCAGGAGCAAACCGCATGAGCCAGGCCCGTCCCGCATTGATCCTCGATTTTGACGGGGCCGTGAATAACATTCCCGGCGCCCTTACCCTGCCGTTGCAAGCCTGGCAGGAGAAAATCCGTTTCGGCTGCCGCTGGGCGCAGTTCAAGGAGCTGGAGAGCGCCCTGCACGCGCAGATGCCCAGCGATTACGGCTGTGTGTTTACCGGCAGCGGTGATTATCACCACCTCAGCCAGCTGTTGTTGAACCGTCTTCCCACCCAGCAAAAGATCCAGCTGATCATTTGCGATAACCACCCGGACAACATGCGTTATCCGTTTGGTATCCATTGTGGGTCCTGGGTCTACTGGGCCAGCCGCCTGCCGCAAGTCGAGCACGTTCACGTGCTGGGCATTGGCTCGCCGGACATTTCCCTCAAGCACGCCTGGGAGAATCACTGGTCGCCGCTGGTGAAACGCAAGCTGACCTACTGGAACACCAACGTCGATACCCGCTGGTTGAACTGGATCGGCGCAGGCCGCAGCAATCGTGCATTCACCAGCGCGGACGAGTTGATGAGCGCGTTCCTGGCGCAGCTCGACCCTTCGCTGCCGGTGTATCTCTCCATCGACAAAGACGTGCTGAGCCCGCAGGTGGTGAATACCAACTGGGACCAGGGCGAGTTTCTGGAGAAGCATTTGAATGCGCTGATCGACGCCTGCCACGGCAGCATTATTGGCGCGGACATTACCGGCGACGTGTCCGCCTACCACTACCAGAGCAAGTTCAAGCGCTGGCTGAGTGCGTCGGATGGCCAGGAAGAGTTGCCGGAAAACCAGGTGGTGATCTGGCAACAGCAGCAGAATGAGCTGAATGCGCGCTTGTTGACCCGTATCGATCAAAGTTGGGCCTAGCGTTTAAGAATCCGCCGCAGATGATCCAGCACTTGCTCGAACAGCTCGTCCGTCAGCCAGTGGCTATTGCTGATCGACAGTGTCTGGGCGGCGAAGCTTTGCGCGCGGGGGATATCGGCGCCTTGGCGTAACAGCGGGGTGAGTGCCGGGTAGCCCGGCAATACGTGGATGAACAGGCGGGTCACGCCCAGGCCTGCCGTCCACAGCTGCGCCATCGCGGTATCGCGGGTTTGTGCGCTGGGCATCACCACCATCAGGAACGGCCAGGTGCCTTGCTGGCCCGGGCTGTCGGTCAACACCGACACGCCGGGCAAGCTGCTCAGCTGCGCCACGCGACGCAAGGCCCGCAGGCGGCCTTGCTGCAAATGCTCGGGCAAGCGTGCCAGGGCTGCGGCGCCGACCTTCTGGCGATAGCCGCCGAGGCGGTGCAACGGAATATCGTTGACGGAAAAGTCGTCGCCTACCGCCGCCACTTCATCGCCCCGCGCCAACGCCGCCCGCAGCGGCTTGCCGTACACGTACTTCAGCCCGCGGGGCTGATACGCCGCGGCATAGCCCCACAGCTCGGCGCTGCGTTGCACTTCCCAGCGCAGGCTGAAGGGCAAGTCCTGCCGGCATTGCTGGTGCAACGCCTGATGCAGCGCCGGATCCCGGCTGAACAACACACCGCCTTCAGCCGTCGTCAGGCCTTTGCCCAGTGCCATGCTGAAAAAGCCGATGTCGCCTTTCAGTCCGACGCTTTTTCCATCATCCAGTGCGCCCATGGCTTGGGCGGCGTCTTCGATCACCGCAATGCCGAGTGGCTCGGCAATGCGCTTGGCAGCCTCCACATCCGCCACACGCCCGGCCAGGTGAGTGACGACGATCGCCAAGGTGTTTTGGTTGCACAGCTGCGCCAGCTGGTGTTCGTCCAGGTCGATGCTGCCGGGCTGCAGATCGCACGCCACCACGCGCAAAGGCGGGCAGTGATGGGCCGCCAGGGCCACCAGCGGGCAGGTATAGGCCGGCACGATAAGCTCGGTGCGCCCCGGCGTGCGCTGCTGCAACACCCGCAGCGCCATGATCAGCGCGGCGGTGCCGGAGCAGGGCAGGGCCGGCAGCGGGATGTCGAGCTGTCGGGCCAGGTCGCGGGCCAGGTCGCCCGAGCGGTTGAACAAGTCCTGCCAGCGCAGGGGAAGCCCCGCCGTTGGCGGAATCTCCCGCTGGCTGACAACGGGCGTCATGACGCCAGCGTCTGCGAGGGTTCGGCCTCGACGGTCTTGCTTTCTTTGTCTTCGCTACGCGCCAGGCACAGTATGCCCGCAATGATCAGCGCGCCGCCGACGATTTTGGGCAGGGTAAGGGTGTCGTTGAACAGCCACACGGAGATCAGCGTCACGCTGATCAGCTCCAGGTGTGACGCCGCAAACGCCGGGCCCACCGGGGCGTATTTCAACAGCGTCATCCAGGTGAAAAACGCGCCGATGTAGCCCACGAATGCGCCGTAGATCCATGGCGCACCGAACACGCGGATCAACCAGGCGGCGTCCATCGTCAGCGGTTCGGCATGAATCGAGGCGAACTTGAAACTGACCTGCGCCAAGGTATCGAAAATGATCAGCGACAGAAAACCGAGGATATAAAACCGTTTCATTACTCAAACCCCACGACGGTCACGCCACAGGCGATCAGCATGATGCCGATCAACCGCCATTTGCTCAGGCTTTCCTTGAACAGGAAACGCCCCGCAATCATGATCACGACAATATTGATGGAGCCCAGCATCACCCCGACCGACAACGGCACCAGTGTCAGGAAGGCCAGCCACAGCACGAATTCGAACACATAGCAGATGATGCCCAGCCAGATCCACGGACGCTTGAGCATATGGCGCCAGTGGGCCATGCCGTCATGCTCGGCGCTGGCTGAGGCTGCGGCTTTGAACGCCAACTGGCCGGACGTATCAACGATGACGTTGAGTATCCAGAGGATGATGGTTAATTGGCTCATGTGTTCCCGTGTCGTCTGCTTGTACGGCTCGTTGCTTACGATACAGGAGCGTGCCGATACAGTTGTTCGAGTTTGTCGAACGAACAGCGTCTGTTCAGCTTGCCGGGTCAGGGTGGAGACGTTTCCCCGTTCCACTCGCAATAACAGCCCACCGCCAGGGTGTGGGTCGCATTGACCTCGCGTCCGCCTTCGAGGGCTTGCAGGATCGGCTCGATAAAGCTGTTGCTGGAGTTACACGTCAACCCTTCGCTGTAGGGCCCGAAATACGCCAGCTTGCCGCTGCGGTCCCAGATGCCCACGGCAGGGCTGGCCGGCAGATGCTGGGCACCGGGCACGGCCTTGAGGGCCTTCATCGAGCCCAGGGTGGCGGGCAACTGCCCGTGGCTGCCGGCTTTCTGCAGGGAATAGAACTCCACGCCCTGGGGGGCGTACTGCTCGATCAACTCGCCAAGGTGCTGCTGGTTGCCGACATTGCACGGGCAGGCGGGGTCCCAGAAGTGCACCAGGCGGATCGGGCCCGGGCCGGCAAGCTCGGCCGGCAGGCTCAGGCTGTCACCGGAAAACACCGCCGTATGCTCACTGAATGCCCGCAGGTAGCGTCCCTGGAACCAGTCATACGCCGCCCACAACACCCCGGCGCAAATGATCACGATCAGGCTGGCGAAGAGGGTGGTGCGGTAGGGCTGTCGCATTTGGATCAATCCTCGGAGGACGCGTAGCTTGCCATGCTTGCCCTGACAGATGAATATCGCGGCTCGATATTCATCTGTTCAATGCGTTGAAGCCACAGTCTGGAAGTTCTTATGCCCGTTACGTTTGACCCTGATCATCTACGCGAAAGCTTGCGCCCACTGGTGGACGCGCAGCCGCTTTCAGCCGAGGCCCGGGTCTACCAGCGCTTCTACGGCCTGGACCTCGCTGCCCGCAAGGTGCCCGCGACAAGCCGCCTGGGGCGGTTTGCGGTGGATGGGTTCGACGTGGTCTGCCAGGTGTGGTGGCCACCGGTGCCGGTGGCGACGATGTTCCTGTTCCATGGCTTCTACGACCATATGGGCCTGTACCGGCATGCCGTGGACTGGGCGCTGGACCAGGGTTTTGTGGTGATCGCCTGCGACTTGCCGGGCCATGGCCTGTCCAGCGGCGAGCGGGCCAGCATTGATGACTTTGCGGTGTACCAGGACGTGGTGCAGGCGTTGTTTGAACAGGCCAGGGCGCTGCAATTGCCGCAGCCGTGGCACTTGTTCGGGCAAAGCACCGGCGGCGCGATTGTGGTGGATCACCTGCTTAGCCATGGCGTCGACAGCCCGGCCCAGGGCAAGACGTTCCTGTTGTCACCGCTGGTGCGGCCCCGCGCCTGGGGTTGGTCGCAGCTCAGCTATTACCTGCTCCGGCCGTTCGTCAAAGGCATTGCCCGGCGCTTCAGCGATAACACCAACGACCCGCAGTTCAAGCCGTTCCTGGAGGCCGACCCGTTGCAGCCACGGCAGTTGCCGACTGCCTGGGTGGGCGCCCTGGCGCGCTGGATCAAACGTGTTGAAGCGGCGCCACGCAGCACGCGGCGGCCGTTGATCGTGCAGGGTGAGGAAGACATGACGGTGGACTGGCAGCACAACCTGAAGGTGCTGCGCAGCAAGTTCGACCAACCGGAGGTGTTGATGCTGCCGCGTGGCAGGCATCACTTGGCGAATGAGATTCCGGAGATTCGGCAGCAATACTTCGGGTTTCTCACCGACCACCTGAAATAACGCAATCCAAATGTGGGAGCGGGCTTGCTCGCGAAGGCGGTCGATCAGTTAGCATAACCAGTGACTGGCACACCGTCTTCGCGAGCAAGCCCGCTCCCACAGGGTTACTGCGCCAGGCTCGAGGTGCTTTGGCCGACCGCCAGCCCGGCGCGAATCGCCGCCAGTGCCGCCTTGTAGTACGCCTTGCCCTCCGGCGACTCCGCGAACGTCGCGAACTCTTCCAGCTCCGGGTCGGACAAATCCCGGTAGACGTACAACAGCGTGTTGTTCAGATCATTGCCAATCTGCTGCATCAGGCGCTCACGCTGGCCGTTCAACATGCCCTGCGCCTGGCCGCCGCCCAACAGCCCGGGGATCATCTGGCTCAAGCTGTCGGCCGCCACGCCGGCAATCGCCAGGCTGACTTCAGCCCCGGCTTCCCGCGCAGGCAGGGCCTGGGCCAGGTGGCCGATGATCAGGCTGCGGGTGGCATCGGCTTCCATGTGCGGCAAGCCCTGGGCGTTCTTCGCCAGTTGATCGCGGCGGGTGGCCAGCAACTCGGCGGCGACAATCTTGCGGCCCAGCGGCGACTGGAAGAAGGCCAGTGCCGGCTTAGGGTCCGCCAAATTCTTGCGCAGTTGCGCTTCGGCGCGCTGGTCTACCGACTGGGGCGCGAAGCGTTTATTGCTGTTGTCCACCAGCGCCTGATACACCGCCGGCGGCAGGCTGTTGCGGTAGCGTTGCTGGGCGGCACTGAGGGCGTCATTAAAATGCGCGCGCTGGTCTGCCCAGCCGGCGACCTTGTACAACTGGTCATGGCTGTCTGCCCAGGCGGGCAAAACGCAGAACATCAGCAAGGAAAAAAACAAACGACGCATATGGACTCCTGTCAGTCGGCCACTATTGTCCGTGTCGGGCGTAGGATTTGTCGAGAAATCCTATCGGTCACCTGACTAAAGTGTATTCAGACGCTCGGCGGCTCTGTCGGATTCACAGGCGTATGGATACTATGCGCGCCATGCCCATACCCTCCGATCACCCGCTGCTGTTACGCATTGTCGATGACCTGGCCGCACAAGGCTGGTCGCAGCAGAATATCTTCCTGCCCGAGGCTCTGACCCTCGAACTGGCGGCTGAGTGCCAAAAACGCGCCGCCGAAGGTGAATTGGCGCCCGCGGCGGTCGGACGGGGGCCTTCCCAGGAGATTCGCGAGGGCATCCGGGGTGACCATATCCAGTGGCTGGAGCCGGGCGAAGTGGTGGCCTGCGATAACTACCTGGAGCTGATGGACAGCCTGCGGGTGGCGATGAACCGTGGCCTGTTCCTGGGCCTGGAAGACTTCGAAAGCCACTTCGCGATGTACCCCCCGGGGGCGTTTTACCTCAAGCATGTGGACCGTTTTCGCGATGACGACCGGCGCATGGTGTCGGCGGTGATCTACTTGAACAACGCCTGGCTGCCGGAACATGGCGGCCAGTTGCGCATGTACCTCAAGGGCGACGTCGAATACGATGTGGTGCCCACCGGCGGTTGCCTGGTGGTATTCCTGTCGGGGGAAATCCCCCATGAAGTCATGCCCGCCACCCGCGAACGCCTGTCCCTCACCGGCTGGTTTCGCCGGCGGGGCAACGAGCCGTTTTGATGATGCAAAAGATTCTGGTCAGCCGCTGCCTGCTGGGGCACCGGGTACGCTACGACGGAGGGGCCAGCGGGCCTTTCGACCAACTGGCCGCGTGGCAGGCCGAAGGCCGGGTG
Organism: Pseudomonas sp. D8002; assembly: GCF_013385695.1. Lineage (NCBI taxonomy): Bacteria > Pseudomonadati > Pseudomonadota > Gammaproteobacteria > Pseudomonadales > Pseudomonadaceae > Pseudomonas > Pseudomonas sp. D8002. The sequence goes on along the minus strand of NZ_JACAPM010000024.1, from coordinate 308,921 downwards.
GTTGCCGTGTGCCCGGAAGTGGCGGGTGGCTTGCCGACGCCACGGCCGTCTGCCGAAATCCCGGGCGGGCAGGGGATTGACGTGTGGGAAGGCCGCGCCCAGGTGCTGACGGCCCAGGGGGAAGACTTCAGCGAAGCCTTCCTCGATGGCGCCCGCCAGGCATTGGCGCTGGTACAGCGTCACAATATCCGCGTCGCCGTACTCAAGGCCAACAGCCCGTCGTGCGGCAATCTGCTGACCTATGACGGTACCTTCACCGGCGTAAAGGTCACCGGCGAAGGCGTGACGGCGGCGTTGCTCAAGCGCCATGGGGTACTGGTGTTCAGTGAGCTGGAGTTGCCTGAAGCGGCAGTGGCCCTGGCAAAATGCTCAAGCCCGACATAGATCAACATGTGGGGCGGGCTTGCTCGCGAAAGCGCAGTGTCAGTCACCCGATGCTCAAGCCGAGCCACCGCATTCGCGAGCAAGCCCGCTCCCACATTGACCGAGTCGTTTATTCGGCCTTTTTCACCGGCTTGCTCGCATCCATCCCGAACCACTTCTCCGACAGCGCCGCCAGCCGGCCATCGGCCTTCACTCGTTGCAGGGCCTTGTCCAGGCTGGCCTTGAACGCCGGGTTACCCTTCTGGAACGGAATCGCCAGGCTTAGCGTCGGGCCGACGTCTGCGCCTTCCTTCACTGGCAGCTGGCTGTCGCGAATCGCGTAGGGAATCAGCAGCCGATCACTGATGGCGGCATCGATCTGTTGATCGGCAACGTCCTTGATCGGCTGCCTGGCATCGGCATAGCTGCGCAAATCAACGCCCTCGGCGGTGCGCGCCTGCTCCACAAACTGGCTGCCCTGGGCCACGCCCAACGCCTTGCCCTTGAGCGCCGCAAAGCTGCCCAACGGGCGCTGTTCCTGCTTGCGCACGATCAGCTGTGCGCTGGAGTAGCTGTAGGGCTCGCTGAAGTCGAAACGATCCGCCAGTTCAGGAGTCATAGCGATATGGTTGATGGCCACGTCGTACTTGGCGCTTTCCACGCCGGGCAGCAACTCGGCGGCATCGACGGTGATAAAGGAGGGGCGTACGTCCATTTCCTTGGCCAGCAACTCACCCAGCTCCACTTCAAAACCGGTGAGTTTGTCGCCTTCCTTGAAGTTGAAGGGCGGGGTGTTGGCTTCCATTGCGATGCGCAGTTCCCCGCGGTCAAATACATCGTCGATCAGTTCGGCATGGGCCAAGGGACTTGCAAGGGGCAGTAAAAGTAACAGGCCAGGCAGGAAACGCATGGTCGCTCCTAAAGAATTCGAATGAGCGAAGCGTTGTTCAGGCTCGCTTTGCTATGGTGTTGAATGCCTTGGACAGCAATTTGTCGCGAAGTTGTCATAACCCTACAGATTTCCCGGAAAAACTGGAGAAGTGAATGAAAGCCTTTTTGACCCGTGCAACCCTGGCCAGCCTATTGCTGGGCGCTTCGATGCTGGCGACCGCTGCTGATGGCATCCCGCGCAGTGCTCCACCAGAAGGTGCCAAAGTGTTCATCGTGTCGCCCAAAGATGGCGCCACCGTCGATAAAACCTTCACCGTGAAATTCGGCATGGAAGGACTGAAACTGGCCCCGGCCACCAGCCAGGACCCGGGCACCGGCCACCACCACCTGCTGATCGACCAGAAAGAATTGCCGGATGCCAGCGTGCCGATCCCGGCCACCGATACCGTGATCCACTACGGCAAGGCACAGACCGAAACCGAGCTGACCCTCACCCCAGGCAAACACACGCTGCAACTGGTAGCCGGCGACAAACTGCACATGCAGTTCAACCCGACTGTAGCCTCGAAAGTCATCACGGTTAACGTCAAGTAAGATTTGTTCAGACAAAAAAAGGGAGACCCAAGGGTCTCCCTTTTTTATGCGCGTTTAGCGATTAGAACAACACGCGGCTACGGATAGTGCCGTTGATGTGCTGCAGCTTCTCTTGCGCCAGGTCCGAATACTCGGCGTCTACGTCGATAACCACGTAGCCGACTTTCTCGTTGGTCTGCAGGAACTGACCGGAAATGTTGATGCCGTTTTCCGCGAAGACCTTGTTGATCTCCATCATCACGCCAGGGATGTTCTGGTGGATGTGCAGCAGACGGTGCTTGCCAGGGTGAGCCGGCAGAGCCACTTCCGGGAAGTTGACCGAGGACACCGACGTACCGTTGTCGCTGTACTTGACCAGTTTCTCCGACACTTCCAGGCCGATGTTGGCTTGGGCTTCAGCGGTGGAGCCGCCGATGTGCGGGGTCAGGATCACGTTGTCCAGGCCACGCAGCGGGCTTTCGAAGATGTCGTCGTTAGAGCGCGGCTCTACCGGGAACACGTCGATGGCGGCGCCGATCAGGTGCTTGTCCTTGATCGCGTCGGCCAGGGCGTCCAGCTCGACCACGGTGCCGCGTGCAGCGTTGATCAGGATCCCGCCCTTCTTGATGGCGCGGATTTCCTTCTCGCCGATCATCCACTGGGTTTCAGCGGTTTCCGGTACGTGCAGGGTCACGATGTCGGACATGCCCAGCAGCTCGGTCAGGCTCGACACCTGGGTGGCGTTGCCCAATGGCAGCTTGGTCAGGGTGTCGTAGAAGAACACCTGCATGCCCAGGCCTTCGGCCAGTACCGACAACTGCGTGCCGATCGAGCCGTAACCGACGATACCCAGCTTCTTGCCGCGGATTTCGAAGGAGTTGGCTGCGCTCTTGATCCAGCCGCCACGGTGGCAGGAAGCGTTCTTCTCGGGAATACCGCGCAGCAACAGGATCGCCTCTGCCAATACCAGCTCAGCAACGGAGCGGGTGTTGGAGTACGGTGCGTTGAACACCGCGATGCCGCGCTCGCGCGCTGCGTTGAGGTCGACCTGGTTGGTGCCGATGCAGAAACAGCCGACAGCTACCAACTTCTTGGCGTGATCGAAGATCTCTTCGGTCAGCTGAGTGCGGGAGCGAATGCCGATAAAGTGCGCGTCGGCGATCTTTTCCTTGAGCTGGGCTTCCGGCAGAGAACTGGTGATGTACTCAATGCTGGTGTACCCGGCGGCCTTCAGGACTTCGACGGCCGATGGGTGGACGCCTTCCAGAAGAAGGAACTTGATCTTGCTCTTATCGAGAGAAGTCTTGCTCATCTGCGTAAACCTGTATCCCGGAGAAAAATGGCAGGGAATCGAGCAGCGCAAGCTGACCCGGACGGCAGGAAAGCCGTCACCGCAGAACGCCCTTGGGCACTATCCTGCGGGGGCGGTATGCTAGCATACGTGCCCCGCTAAACACCCATTCCTGCGACGTGAAGCGTTCTCAGGATGACCATGAATTGTTCGAGAGTTCTGTCGATGACCCATCCTGCCCTGATTGATGAGCTGAAGACCCTGGTTGAGCCTGGCAAGGTCCTGACCGATGCTGACTCCCTTGAGGCTTATGGCAAGGACTGGACCAAGCATTTCGCGCCGGCCCCGGTGGCCATCGTCTTCCCGAAGACCACCGAGCAGGTGCAGGCCATCGTCCGTTGGGCCAATGAGCACAAGGTCGCGCTGGTGCCGTCCGGTGGCCGTACCGGCCTGTCGGCCGCTGCCGTCGCTGCGAATGGCGAAGTGGTTGTGTCGTTCGACTATATGAACCAGATCCTCGACGTGAACCTCACCGACCGCACCGCCGTGTGCCAGCCGGGCGTGGTCACCAAGCAATTGCAGAACGTCGCCGAAGAAAAAGGCCTGTACTACCCGGTGGATTTCGCCTCGTCGGGTTCCAGCCAGATTGGCGGCAATATCGGCACCAATGCCGGCGGGATCAAGGTCATTCGCTACGGCATGACCCGTAACTGGGTCGCCGGTATGAAAGTCGTCACCGGCAAGGGCGACCTGCTGGAGTTGAACAAAGACCTGATCAAGAACGCCACCGGCTACGACATGCGCCAGCTGTTCATCGGCGCTGAAGGCACCCTGGGCTTTGTGGTCGAAGCGACCATGCGCCTGGACCGGGCGCCGAAAAACCTCACCGCGATGGTGCTCGGCACCACCGATTTCGACTCGATCATGCCGGTGTTGCACGCCTTCCAGAGCAAGCTGGACCTGACCGCCTTCGAATTCTTTTCCGACAAGGCCCTGGCCAAAGTCCTCGGTCGCGGCGACGTGCCGGCGCCGTTCGAATCCGACTGCCCGTTCTACGCGCTGCTGGAATTTGAAGCGACCACCGAAGAAGTGGCCAACGATGCCCTGGCCACGTTCGAACACTGCGTCGAGCAGGGCTGGGTGCTGGACGGCGTGATGAGCCAGAGCGAAACCCAACTGCACAACCTGTGGAAGCTGCGCGAGTACATCTCCGAGACCATCTCTCACTGGACGCCGTACAAGAACGACATTTCGGTGACTGTGTCGAAAGTACCGGCCTTCCTGCAGGAAATCGACGCGATCGTCGGCGAACACTACCCGGACTTCGAAATCGTCTGGTTCGGCCACATCGGGGACGGCAACCTGCACCTGAATATCCTCAAGCCGGAAAACCTGAGCAAGGACGAGTTCTTCGCCAAGTGCGCCACCGTCAACAAGTGGGTGTTCGAGACCGTGCAGAAGTACAACGGCTCGATCTCCGCCGAACACGGCGTGGGCATGACCAAGCGCGATTACCTGACCTACAGCCGTTCGCCGGTTGAAATTGAATACATGAAGGCAGTGAAAGCGGTGTTCGACCCGAACGGGATCATGAACCCGGGCAAGATTTTCGCTGTTTAACAGTCCCTGAAGGAGTCGGTCCATGAGCTACCAGCACAAGTATGTCGACGGCACCAATATTCACTTTCCCCTGGGGAAGGTGGTGTGCATCGGGCGTAACTACGCCGAACACGCCAAGGAACTGGATAACCCGGTACCGACCGAGCCGCTGCTGTTTATCAAGCCCGGCAGTTGCGTAGTGGCACTGGAAGGCGGTTTTGCCATCCCTACCGAGCGCGGTTCGGTGCATTACGAAGCGGAAATCGCGGTGTTGATCGGCAAGCCGTTGTCGGCCAAACCGAGCCGCGAGGAAGTGCTGGACGCCATCTCCGGCTTCGCCCCGGCCCTGGACCTGACCCTGCGGGACAAACAGGCCGAGCTGAAAGCCAAGGGCTTGCCGTGGGAAATCGCCAAGTCGTTTGACGGTGCGGCGGTGATTGCCCCGTTCGTGGTCGGCAGCACTTTCCCGGATGTGACGGATATTGGCATTCGCCTGACCATCAACGGCGAAGTGCGCCAGGACGGCAACAGCGCGATCATGCTCAACCCGATCATCCCGATGATCCAGTACATGGCCGGCTGCTTCTCGTTGCAGGCCGGGGATGTGATCCTCACCGGTACGCCGGCAGGCGTGGGCCCGCTGAATGTGGGCGATGAACTGGTGCTGGAATTGCCGGGTGTGAGCCGCTTCGAAAGCAGCGTTCGCTGAATACCTGGCGAAACGCGGTCAAAAATGTGGGAGCGGGCTTGCTCGCGAAAGCGGTGTATCAGTGACAGATTCAGTGACTGATACTCCGCATTCGCGAGCAAGCCCGCTCCCACATTTGATCTGTGTACTGCCACCCAATCGGGTTTTTGCATTTTTTTCACACCCCATCCGGATAATCCTCAGCCTCCTGCGCGCGGACCTTGTGATCCTGTGCTATCCCCTAAAGCTGACTTTCTGGAAAGCGTAATGGCCGTGCCTCTCCCCTCTGTAAAACCCACGTTGCGTTCACGCCTTGCCATGCGCTGGTATTCCTGGCTGTTCCTGGCCGGCGCGATCATTTACGGCGTGGCCTGGGCGATGCATTGGGATGACCGTGGCGTGCTGTGGGTGGCGGAGGGCTTCGAAACCCCGGCCGAGCGCCTGGAAAGCGTCTGGCTCCCGGACTACCACGCGGTGATCGACGCCAAGCTGCTGCCTGGCATGGAGAAGGACGAAGCCTCGGACCTCACCTACAACCCGCTGACCAAGACCCTGTTCTCGGTGATGGGCAAGAACCCGTTCCTGGTTGAACTGACCCTGCAAGGCGACGTGCTGCGCAAGATGCCGCTCAACGGCTGGAACAACCCGGAAGGCGTGACCATGATGGAAAACGGCCTGATGGCCGTGGTCGATGAGCGCCAGCACAGCCTGACCATCGTCAAGGTCGACCCGCAGACCCAGCAGTTGAACAAAGCCGACTTCCCGTCCTATGACCTGGGCCCGTCCAAGGACCAGAACAAAGCCTTTGAGGCGGTGACCTGGGACAAGCGCAACCAACAGCTGATCCTCGGCGAAGAACGCCCACCGGCCCTGTTCACCTGGAAAAGCGACGGCAGCCAGACCCTCTCCGGCGCCAAGCAAAAGCTCGCCAGCACTGAACTGGACATGCGTAACCTGTCGGCGCTGACCGTCGACCCACGTACCGGCCACCTGCTGGCGCTGTCGGCGGACTCCCATCTGTTGCTGGAACTGGACGAGAAGGGCGAGCAGGTCAGCTTCATGACCTTGCTGGGTGGCTTCAATGGCTTGAAAAAGACCATCCCGCGTGCCGAAGGCGTGACGATGGATGAGAACGGCACGCTGTACATGGTCAGCGAGCCGAATCTGTTCTATCGCTTCGAGAAGCAGGCGCAGTAGTTCGATTACGTCAGATTTCTCTCTATCTGCGGCATCCGCCAGACACCCGGGGCGTTTAAGTTTAAATTCAGGCGACCGTGATATTCATTCGCCAGTTTTTACTCTGAGCCCCGCCCGATGCGTCGACTTGCCCGCCCCAAACCTGCTTTTTTTATCCTGATCCTGATCGCCCTCGTGGCGTGCGGTGTGGTTGCCCAGCAATTGCGCCTGTTCGAGCGTGCCTGGTTCAACTGGCAATCCTGGCGCAATCCCGCCGGGGAGCACTCCATTGGCCTTGGGGATTACCGGGTGGCCCTGGAGGCGCAGGTGATCGACGGCCTCAACGATGATGTCTCGGCACTGACCTTTGATCCGGTGCGCAACAGCCTGTTTACCGTGACCAACAAGAACGCTGAGCTGGTCGAACTGTCCCTGGACGGCAAAATCCTGCGGCGCATTGCGCTGGTGGGGTTTGGCGATGCCGAGGCCGTGGAGTACATCAGCGACAACACCTACGTGATCAGCGACGAACGCCAGCAGCGGCTGATCAAGGTCCACGTGGATGACGACACCCAATTCCTCGATGCCGCCGACGCCGAGCAAATGACCCTCGGCGTGCACCTGGGCGGCAACAAGGGCTTCGAAGGCCTGGCCTATGACTCGGTGGGCAAGCGCCTGTTTGTGGCCAAGGAACGCGACCCGATGCTGATCTACGAGGTCCACGGCTTTCCGCATTTCAAACCGGAAAAAACCTACTCGGTGCACGTGATCAACAACCCCAAGCGCGATGCCGGGTTGTTTGTGCGCGACCTGTCGAGCCTGCAATACGACGAGCGTAGCGGTCATCTGCTGGCGCTGTCGGATGAGTCATTTTTGGTGCTGGAACTGGATATCGACGGTCGCCCCCTGAGCAGCCTGTCGCTGCTCAAGGGGCGCCATGGCCTGAAGCAGCGCGTGCCTCAGGCCGAGGGGGTCGCCATGGACAACGACGGCACGTTGTACATGGTCAGTGAGCCCAATCTTTTCTATGTATTCAAAAAAACCAAGTCTTGAGTCATGTGCAGAACAAATGTGGGAGCGGGCTTGCTCGCGAATGCGGTGTATCAGGCGCCATATTCAGTGACTGACACTGCGCATTCGCGAGCAAGCCCGCTCCCACACGGGTTTTGCATTACGCCTTAAGCGTTTTTACGCCTTCCGGGGTGCCCAGCAGCAGTACGTCAGCCGGACGGGCCGCAAACAAGCCGTTGGTGACGACGCCGACGATCGCGTTGATCTGGCGCTCCAGTTCCACCGGGTTGGTGATCTGCATGTTGAACACGTCGATGATGATGTTGCCGTTGTCGGTCAGCACACCTTCGCGGTACACCGGGTCGCCGCCCAGTTTCACCAGTTCGCGGGCCACGTGGCTGCGGGCCATCGGGATCACTTCCACCGGCAGCGGGAACGCGCCGAGTACCGGCACCAGTTTGCTGGCGTCGGCGATGCAGATGAAGGTCTTGGCCACGGCCGCGACGATCTTCTCGCGGGTCAGGGCTGCGCCGCCGCCCTTGATCAGGTTCAGGTGCGCGTCGCTTTCATCGGCGCCGTCGACGTAGAACTCCAGGTCGCTGACGGTGTTCAGCTCATACACCGGGATACCGTGGCCCTTGAGCCGCGCAGCGGTGGCTTCGGAGCTGGCAACCGCGCCGTCGAACGCGCCCTTGTGCAGGGCCAGCGCATCGATAAAGCAATTGGCGGTGGAACCGGTGCCGACACCGACGATGCTTTTATCGTCGAGTTTAGGAAGGATTAAATCGACGGCGGCCTGGGCCACTGCCTGTTTGAGTTGATCCTGGGTCATGCGGGCTCCGGAACGGGCGGGGAGTAAAGAGGGGCGCGAGTATAACCCAACAAAACCTCGGTTTTCGTGTGGTCGCCCGGCCAAACGCTGGGTTAGACTCCTTGGCCCTGCCCAACCCGCCCAGTGATGCTTTCCGATGCTTGAACAGTACGTCAAAAAGATCCTCACCTCGCGCGTTTACGACGTTGCCGTAGAAACCCCGCTGCAGACCGCCCGCCAGCTCTCCGAGCGGCTGGGCAACAAGGTCTGGCTCAAGCGCGAAGACTTGCAGCCGGTGTTCTCGTTCAAGATTCGCGGTGCCTATAACAAGCTGACCCAACTGAGCGCCGAAGAACGTGCGCGCGGCGTAGTCACCGCTTCGGCGGGCAACCATGCCCAGGGCCTGGCCCTGGCGGCCAAGGTGCTGGGGGTCAAGGCCACCATCGTGATGCCCAAGACCACCCCCGAGATCAAGGTCGAAGGCGTGCGTTCCCGTGGCGGCAAAGTGGTGCTGCATGGGGATTCTTTCCCGGAAGCCCTGGCGTATTCGCTGAAGCTGGTCGACGAAAAAGGCTACGTCTACATTCACCCCTACGATGATCCGCACACCATTGCCGGGCAGGGCACCGTGGCGATGGAGATCCTGCGCCAGCACCCGGGGCCGTTGGACGCGATTTTCGTCCCGGTGGGCGGCGGCGGCCTGATTGCCGGTATCGCGGCCTACGTGAAATACCTGCGGCCCGAGATCAAGATCATCGGCGTCGAGCCAGACGACTCCAACTGCCTGCAAGCCGCCATGGCGGCGGGCGAGCGCGTGGTACTGCCTACCGTGGGCATCTTCGCAGACGGCGTGGCGGTGGCGCAGATCGGCCAGCACACCTTCGACATCTGCAAGGACTACGTGGATGAAGTGATCACCGTCAGCACCGATGAAATCTGCGCGGCGATCAAGGACATCTACGACGACACCCGCTCGATCACTGAACCCGCCGGCGCCCTGGGCGTGGCGGGTATCAAGAAATACGTCGAGACCCGTGGCATCACCGGGCAAACCCTGGTGGCCATCGATTCCGGGGCCAACGTCAACTTCGACCGCCTGCGCCATGTGGCCGAGCGCGCCGAGCTGGGGGAAGGCCGCGAAGCCATCATCGCCGTGACCATCCCCGAGAAACCGGGCAGCTTCAAGGCCTTTTGCGAAGCCGTGGGCAAGCGCCAGATCACCGAATTCAACTACCGCTACCACTCAGGCCGCGAGGCGCACATCTTTGTCGGCGTGCAGACCCACCCGGAAAACGACCCGCGCAGCGCGCTGATCGCCAGCCTCACCAGCCAGGGTTTCCCGGTGCTGGACCTGACGGAAAACGAACTGGCCAAGCTGCACATCCGCCATATGGTCGGCGGCCATGCGGCGCACGTCAGCGACGAGGTGGTGTTCCGCTTCGAATTCCCGGAACGTCCGGGGGCACTGTTCAACTTCCTTAACAAATTGGGCGGGCGCTGGAACATCTCGATGTTCCACTATCGCAACCACGGCGCCGCCGATGGGCGCGTGGTGGCGGGCCTGCAAGTACCGGCGGACGAGCGTCACCTGGTGCCGGCGGCGCTGGAGGCCATTGGCTACCCGTACTGGGATGAAAGTGATAACCCGGCCTACCAGCTGTTCCTCGGTTGAGCGACTACGCTGACTGGGCGGCCTTCAAGGAATCGAGAACATGGAAACGCTGACCACCCTTAAAGTTATCCACATCGCGGCCACGGTGTTGCTGCTGCTCAGCGGCCTCGCCCTGGCAGTGCTGGCCTGGCGCAAACGCAGCGCGGGGCCGGCCTATACCGTGCAGCGGCCGTGGGTGTTTGTGTGGTTGTTGATGGGCATTTGCGTGGTGAGCATGCCGTTCACCGGCTGGTGGCTGGCGCACCTGATCGGCTGGCCGCTGGGGCAAACCTGGATCCTGGGTTCCAGCGTGATCTACACCGTGGCGGCGCTGAGCTGGTTCTGGCTGGTGGTGCGGCTTAATCGGCTGCGGCTGGGCGGGGCGGGGAGTTTGAACTTCACCGTGGCGCTGGCGGTGGTGAGCCTGGTGGGGTTTGTGGCGATTGCCGGGTTGATGGGGGCCAAGCCGGTTTAAGGCTTGAGACCGAGTTGCCTCCATTCGCGAGCAAGCCCGCTCCCACATTTGACTGCATTCCAAAGGTGGAACTCGAGCAAATGCGGGAGCGGGCTTGCTCGCGAAAGCTTTATCAGCCGCGCAGGGTGATCACCGGCCAGCCACGCTTCTCGGCTTCAGCCCGCAGATTCGGATCCGGATCCACTGCCACCGGGTGGGTCACCTGCTCCAGCAGCGGCAGGTCATTCATCGAGTCGCTATAGAAGTAGCTGTCCTCCAGGTTGTACCCGGTCTCTTCCAGCCAACGATTCAAGCGCGTCACCTTGCCCTCACGGAAGCACGGAATATCTGTGCTGCGCCCTGTGTAGCGCCCGTCTTCCATCTCGCATTCCGTCGCAATCAAGGTTTCAACCCCCAGCCGCTCGGCAATCGGCGCCGTCACAAAACGGTTGGTCGCGGTGATGATCACCAGCTTGTCGCCCGCCGCCCGGTGCTTGGCCAGCAACTCAACTGCCTTGGGCAGCACGATCGGCTCGATGCAGTCGCGCATGTAGTCGCGATGCCATTCATCCAGCTGGGCCATCTCGGTGCGGCCGAGGATTTCCAGGCAGAAATTCAGGTACTCGGCGTTATCCAGCTTGCCGGCCAGGTAGTCCTGGTAGAACTCGTCGTTGCGGGCCTTGTAGGCCACGGCGTCGAGAATCCCGCGTTCACAGAGGTAATCGCCCCAGGCGTGATCGCTGTCACCCCCCAAAAGCGTGTTGTCCAAGTCGAATAAAGCCAGGCGCATTGCAGTTACTCGCTGAAAAGTCTGTAAAAAGGCGTCCAGAATACGGTCTTTTCACAAGAGTGCACATAAGGTAAGCAGCCTCGTTGCCGCTGTATCAATCTTTGTGGAACAATGCGGTGACATGCGTTTGCGAGGTTGTTGCCGTGATCGACCCCGATGGTTTCCGTCCTAATGTCGGGATTATTCTTACGAATGATGCCGGACAGGTGCTATGGGCTCGCCGTATCAACCAAGATGCCTGGCAGTTTCCTCAAGGCGGAATCAACCCCGACGAAACCCCTGAAGACGCCTTGTACCGTGAGTTGAACGAAGAAGTAGGCCTTGAACGTGAAGATGTGCAAATTCTGGCCTGCACCCGAGGCTGGTTGCGCTATCGTTTGCCGCAACGTCTGGTGCGTACCCACAGCCAACCGCTGTGCATCGGCCAGAAACAGAAATGGTTTCTCCTGCGCCTGATCTCCAACGAGCAGCGGGTGCGGATGGATTTGACCGGTAAACCGGAGTTCGATGGCTGGCGCTGGGTCAGTTATTGGTATCCGTTGGGCCAGGTGGTGACATTCAAGCGCGAGGTTTATCGTCGCGCTCTTAAAGAGCTTGCCCCGCGCCTTTTAGCGCGCGACTGACGACGGAGTTCGACCCCGAGCCATGCTCAATACGCTGCGCAAGATCGTCCAGGAAGTTAACTCCGCCAAGGATCTCAAGGCGGCGTTGGGGATTATTGTGTTGCGCGTCAAGGAAGCCATGGGCAGCCAGGTCTGCTCGGTTTACCTGCTGGACCCCGAGACCAACCGTTTTGTCCTGATGGCCACCGAGGGCTTGAACAAGCGCTCCATCGGCAAGGTCAGCATGGCGCCCAATGAAGGTCTGGTGGGCCTGGTGGGGACGCGTGAAGAACCCCTGAACCTCGAAAACGCGGCCGATCACCCGCGTTATCGCTACTTTGCCGAAACCGGTGAAGAGCGCTACGCCTCGTTCCTCGGTGCGCCGATCATTCACCACCGCCGCGTTGTCGGCGTGTTGGTCATCCAGCAGAAAGAACGCCGCCAGTTCGACGAAGGTGAAGAAGCCTTCCTTGTGACCATGAGCGCGCAGCTCGCCGGGGTTATCGCCCACGCCGAGGCCACCGGTTCGATTCGCGGCCTGGGACGCCAGGGCAAGGGCATCCAGGAAGCCAAGTTCGTCGGCGTGCCGGGTTCGCCGGGTGCTGCTGTCGGTACCGCCGTGGTCATGCTGCCGCCCGCCGACCTGGACGTGGTGCCGGACAAGACCGTCACCGACATCGACGCCGAAATCATCCTGTTCAAGACCGCCCTCGAAGGCGTGCGCAATGACATGCGCACCCTCTCGACCAAGCTGGCCACCCAGCTGCGGCCTGAAGAGCGGGCGTTGTTCGACGTGTACCTGATGATGCTCGACGACGCGTCCCTGGGCAGCGAAGTCAAGGACGTGATCAAGACCGGCCAGTGGGCCCAGGGCGCGCTGCGCCAGGTGGTCACCGATCACGTCAACCGTTTCGAATTGATGGACGACGCCTACCTGCGCGAGCGCGCCTCGGACGTGAAGGACCTCGGTCGCCGTCTGCTGGCCTACCTGCAGGAAGAGCGCTCGACCACGTTGGTGTACCCCGACAACACCATCCTGATCAGTGAAGAACTGACCGCCACCATGCTCGGCGAAGTGCCGGAAGGCAAACTGGTGGGCCTGGTCTCGGTACTGGGTTCGGGCAACTCCCACGTCGCGATCCTGGCGCGGGCCATGGGCATTCCGACGGTGATGGGCCTGGTGGACCTGCCGTATTCCAAGGTCGACGGCATCGAAATGATCGTCGACGGCTACCACGGCGAGGTCTACACCAACCCCAGCGAAGTGCTGCGCAAGCAATACGCCGAAGTGGTGGAAGAAGAACGCCAGCTGTCCCAGGGCCTCGACGCCCTGCGGGAACTGCCCTGCGTGACCCTAGACGGCCACCGCGTACCGCTGCTGGTCAACACCGGCCTGCTGGCGGACGTGGCACGTGCACAACAGCGCGGCGCCGAAGGGGTGGGCCTGTACCGCACCGAAGTGCCGTTCATGATCAACCAGCGTTTTCCGAGTGAGAAGGAGCAGCTGGCGATTTATCGCGAGCAATTGTCCGCCTTCCATCCGTTACCGGTGACCATGCGCAGCCTGGACATTGGCGGCGACAAGTCACTGTCGTATTTCCCCATCAAGGAAGACAACCCCTTCCTCGGCTGGCGCGGTATTCGCGTTACCCTCGACCATCCTGAAATCTTCCTCGTCCAGACCCGCGCGATGCTCAAGGCCAGCGAAGGCCTGAACAACCTGCGCATCCTGCTCCCGATGATCTCCGGCACCCACGAGCTGGAAGAAGCCCTGCACCTGATCCACCGGGCCTGGGGCGAAGTGCGCGACGAAGGCGCCGACGTGCCGATGCCGCCGATTGGCGTGATGATCGAGATTCCGGCGGCGGTGTACCAGGCCAAGGAGCTGGCGCGGCAGGTGGATTTCCTGTCGGTGGGTTCCAACGACCTGACCCAGTACCTGCTGGCCGTGGACCGCAACAACCCGCGGGTGGCCGACCTCTACGACTACCTGCACCCGGCGGTGCTGCAAGCCTTGCAGAACGTGGTGCGCGACGCCCATGCCGAAGGCAAGCAGGTGAGTATCTGCGGCGAGATGGCCGGTGACCCGGCGGCGGCCGTACTGTTGATGGCGATGGGCTTTGACAGCCTGTCGATGAACGCCACCAACTTGCCGAAGGTGAAATGGATGCTGCGCCAGATCAACCTGAGCCGGGCGAAGGAGCTGCTGGCGGAGTTGATGACTATCGACAACCCGCAAGTTATCCACAGCTCGCTGCAATTGGCGCTGAAGAACCTTGGGTTGGCGCGGATGATCAACCCGGCGTCTGCAAAGAGCCTCTAACCGGATTTCAGAGCCTGTCCCCAATCGAAATGTGGGAGCGGGCTTGCTCGCGAAAGCGGTGCATCAGTCAGCTTATGTATTGGCTGACACGCCGCCTTCGCGAGCAAGCCCGCTCCCACATTTGGTTTGCGTGAGGTTCAGATTTTGAGTTCAACTTCACCCAACTGTCCGCCATAGGGCCCAAAACTGCGCTCCACGATATGCCGCGTCCCGTCGGCATTCACAATCAACGCCGTACTCGCCCGCGTCCCGTAACTGGGACTGGCAATAAACACACTCGACAGCAAACTCTCCGTCGCCAAGCCCACGCCGGTGTCCGGCAAGTCAGCAAACGGCGCGGTCTGCGGGTCGCTCAAAATCCCCAGCAAGGCTTCAGGCTGCGGATCGTCCAGCACTTCTGTCAGCGCCGCCTTGGCCTTCAACAACTTCGGCCACGGCGTATCCAGCCCTGCATTGGATAACCCATAAACCCCCGCCACCAATGGTGTCGGCGCAGATTCCTTGGCGTTGTAATGCCAAAGCTCGTCCCGTGTCCCGACCAGCAGGTTAAACCCGGCATATTCAATCGATCTGCCATTAACGTCGGCCAAATAGTCGTCAATCGACAGCGAACCGCTGAGAAAGCGCGCCACCAACTCACCCCGCGACTTGCGCGCCGGCGGCTGGTGCGGGTCACGGATATTGGTCAGCGCCGCAAAGCGCCCGTCTGCGCCAACTCCCAGCCAGGTCCCGCCCGCTTCCTGGTCCCTGCCCGCGTAAACATGGGGCGCATCCAGCCACTGGGCCAACGGCAAACTGGGCCGGGCATAAAATTCATCACGGTTGGCCGCGACGATCAGCGGCTGGGCGTGGCCCGGCCGCCAGGCGAAAACAATCAGGCACATAAGGCGATCCCTTTGTGTTTTGCCCACTCTACCCATAGAACCCTGTGCTTTGCATCCGTTAACATGCCGGTCTGTTTTCGGGGGCTCCCATGGAATTTCTGCTGTATTTGCTGCTGGGATCCTGCGCGGGCATGCTCGCCGGGCTGTTCGGCGTGGGCGGCGGCATCATTATTGTGCCGGTGCTGGTGTTCAGCTTCACCTTGCAGGGCTTCGATCCCGCGGTGCTGACCCACCTCGCTGTCGGCACGTCCCTGGCGTCTATTATCTTCACGTCGGTGAATGCGGTGCGTGAGCATCATCGGCGCGGCGCCGTGCGCTGGCCGATCTTCGTATGGATGGCCGTGGGTATCCTGCTGGGCGCGGGCGTTGGCGCGCTGACCGCCGAGGCGATCTCCGGGCCGCATCTACAGAAAATCATCGGTGTGTTCGCCCTGGTGATCGCCGTGCAGATGACCCTGGAGCTCAAGCCCAAGGCCAGCCGCCAGGTGCCGGGCAAGCTTGGCCTGACCCTGGCGGGTGGCGTGATCGGCTGGTCGTCGGCGATTTTCGGCACCGGCGGCGGTTCGTTGACCGTGCCGTTCCTGACCTGGCGCAGCGTGCCGATGCAGCAGGCAGTGGCCACTTCGTCGGCCTGCGGCTTGCCGATCGCCCTGGCCAGTGCGTTAAGTTTCATGATTCTGGGCTGGCATGATCCGCTGCTGCCCGATCATAGTCTCGGCTTTGTGTACTTGCCGGCGCTGCTGGGCATCGCCCTGACCAGCATGGTGGCGGCCCGTTTCGGCGCGCGCCTGGCGCACCGGTTGTCGCCGCGCTTGCTCAAGCGGCTGTTCGCCGGGCTGCTGTTTTGCGTAGGGCTGAATTTTTTGCTGTAACGCAGGCTTAATCGCGCACCGGCATGGTCCGATGCGCCATGACTATTGATTTAATGAGGAGTCGCAATGCTGCCTTACCCGCAGATCAACCCGGTGGCCGTGGCCATCGGTCCGCTGCAAATCCACTGGTACGGGTTGATGTACCTGATCGGCATCGGCGGTGCCTGGCTGCTGGCTTCCCGGCGCCTGAACCGTTTCGACCCGACCTGGACCAAGGAGAAGCTCTCCGACATGGTGTTCTGGATGTCGATGGGGGTCATCGTCGGCGGACGCCTGGGTTATGTGCTGTTCTACGACCTGCCAGCCTACATCGCCAACCCGACGCTGATCTTCGAGGTGTGGAAGGGCGGCATGGCGTTCCACGGCGGGTTTGTGGGGGTGATGATCGCCGCCTGGTGGTTTGGCCGGCGTAACGGCAAGTCGTTCTTCCAGTTGATGGACTTCGTCGCGCCGTTCGTGCCGATTGGCCTGGGTGCCGGGCGCATCGGCAACTTCATCAACGCCGAACTGTGGGGCAAGCCGACTGACGTGCCGTGGGCCATGGTGTTCCCGCCGTTCAGCGACCCGGCGCAATTGCCGCGCCACCCCTCGCAGCTGTACCAGTTCGCCCTGGAGGGCGTGGCGCTGTTCCTGATCCTCTACATCTTCTCGCGCAAGCCACGCCCGACCATGGCCGTTTCGGGGATGTTCGCGTTGTTCTACGGGATCTTCCGCTTTATCGTCGAGTTCGTACGGGTGCCGGATGCGCAACTGGGCTACCTGGCGTGGGGCTGGGTGACCATGGGTCAGATTCTCAGCCTGCCGATGATCATCGCCGGCCTGGGCCTGCTGTGGTGGGCTTACAATCGCCCGCAAGGCATCAAGAACACCGCGCTTTAAATTCGAACGCCGGGGCCCGAGGGTCCCGGCTTCAACGATACAGGTATACACATGAAGCAATATCTCGAACTACTGAACGATGTCGTGACCAATGGCCTGACCAAGGGCGACCGCACCGGCACCGGCACCAAGGCCGTGTTTGCCCGTCAGTTTCGGCATAGCTTGGCCGACGGCTTCCCGCTGCTGACCACCAAGAAGCTTCACTTCAAAAGCATCGCCAACGAATTGATCTGGATGTTGAGTGGCAACACCAACATCAAGTGGCTGAACGAAAATGGCGTGCGTATCTGGGACGAATGGGCCACCGAAGACGGCGACCTGGGCCCGGTGTACGGCGAGCAGTGGACCGCGTGGCCCACCAAGGACGGCGGCAAGATCAATCAGATCGACTACATGGTTGAGACGCTGAAGACCAACCCCAACAGCCGCCGCATCCTGTTTCACGGCTGGAACGTCGAGTACCTGCCGGACGAGACCAAAAGCCCGCAGCAGAACGCCCGGGACGGCAAGCAAGCGCTGCCACCTTGCCACCTGCTGTACCAGGCGTTTGTGCATGACGGTCATCTGTCGATGCAGTTGTACATCCGCAGCTCAGATGTATTCCTCGGCCTGCCGTACAACACCGCGGCCCTGGCGTTGCTCACCCATATGCTGGCCCAGCAGTGCGACCTGATCCCTCACGAGATCATCGTCACCACGGGCGACACCCATGCCTACAGCAACCATATGGAACAGATCCAGACCCAGCTGGCGCGCACGCCGAAGAAGCTGCCGGAACTGGTGATCAAGCGCAAACCCGCGTCGATCTACGATTACAAATTCGAAGACTTTGAAATCGTGGGCTATGACGCTGATCCGAGCATCAAGGCCGATGTAGCGATCTAAAAGCGATCTCGGTCCAAATGTGGGAGCGGGCTTGCTCGCGAATACGGTGTATCAGAAACACATTCAGTGGCTGACACACCGCTTTCGCGAGCAAGCCCGCTCCCACATTTTTTTGTGTACACATTCAATGCCCGTGGCTTCTGCCCACATGTGAGGGCTCAGCCTCGCTGGCCGCGACACTCCCGCTGACTTCCAGCCGCTGCAAAATCCCGCACTGATCCAGATCCGGCCCGCCGCCACAGCGCTGGCGCAGGTCGAGCAACTGTTCCTGCAACGCCAGCAGCCCGTCGATCCGCGCCTTGACGTGGTGGATATGCTCGTCGATCAATGCGTTCACGCTTTCGCACTGGTCCTGAGGACTGTCACGCAGGCCCAGCAGGCTGCGAATTTCCTCAAGGGTCATGTCCAGGCTGCGGCAGTTGCGGATAAACACCAGCCGTTCGGTGTGCGCCTGGGTGTACAGCCGGTAATTACCGTCACTGCGCGCAGGCGGCGGCAGCAGGCCTTCTTTCTCGTAATAACGGATGGTTTCCACCTGGCAATCCGTCAATTTTGCCAATTCGCCGATCTTCATCGCAGCAATCTCCTAAAGGATGCTTGACCCTATAGTGGCTACAGGGTCTTTACTTGGCAACAGGCACCTTTACGGACGCGACAGAATGAGCGATTCCATCCACACCCCGCACAAGCACGACCATGATCATGACCACGCGCACGATCACGGCCCCAAGCTCAAACCTGTGCAGAAGCACGACCATGGCAGCCATGGCGATTCCTGCTGTTCCAGCAAGGCCGCGCCGGCGCTGGTGAAGCTGACCGAAGCCCCGACAGCGGGCTCGCGGCTGAGCACCTTCCGCATCGAAGCCATGGACTGCCCCACCGAGCAGACGCTGATCCAGAACAAACTGGGCAAGCTTGCGGGTGTGCAGCAGCTGGAATTCAACCTGATCAACCGCATTCTGGGCGTCACCCACGACCTGCCGACGACCGCGCCGATCATCGACGCCATCAAGTCCCTGGGCATGCAGGCGGACCCCATCGAAGAAGGCGTCGCCCCGGCTGAGCCGCCGGCGAAGAAGCACTGGTGGCCGCTGGCCGTGTCCGGCGTGGGTGCGTTAGGCGCCGAAGTGCTGCACTTCACCAACGCAGCCCCGACGTGGGTGATCGCCCTGGTCGCGCTGATCTCGATCTTCAGCGGCGGCCTCACCACCTATAAAAAGGGCTGGATTGCCCTGAAGAACCTCAACCTGAACATCAACGCCCTGATGAGCATCGCCGTGACCGGCGCGATCCTGATCGGCCAGTGGCCGGAAGCCGCGATGGTGATGTTCCTGTTTACCGTGGCCGAACTGATCGAAGCCAAGTCCCTGGACCGCGCGCGCAATGCCATCAGTGGCTTGATGCAGATGACCCCGGAACAGGCCACGGTTCGTCAGGCCGACGGCAGTTGGGTTGAACAGGATGTCAAAATCATCGAACTGGGTGCCATCGTGCGGGTTCGTCCCGGCGAGCGTATTGGTCTCGACGGTGAAGTCACCTCCGGCCAGTCCACCATCGACCAGGCGCCGATTACCGGTGAAAGCCTGCCGATCGAAAAGACCGTGGGCGACAAAGTCTTCGCCGGCACCATCAACCAGGCCGGCTCCCTGGAATACAAAGTCACTGCAGCCGCCAACAACTCCACCCTGGCGCGGATCATCCACGCCGTGGAACAGGCCCAGGGCGCCCGCGCGCCAACCCAGCGTTTTGTCGACACCTTCGCCAAGGTCTACACCCCGGCGGTGTTCATCTTTGCCCTGGGTGTGGCGTTGATTCCGCCGCTGTTCATGGGCGGTGTGTGGTTTGAATGGGTCTACCGAGCACTGGTATTGCTGGTGGTCGCGTGCCCATGTGCACTGGTGATTTCCACCCCGGTGACCATCGTCAGCGGCCTGGCGGCCGCGGCGCGCAAAGGCATCCTGATCAAGGGCGGTGTGTACCTGGAGGGTGGCTACAAACTCGACTACCTGGCCCTCGACAAGACCGGCACCATCACCCACGGCAAGCCGGTGCAAACCGATTACCTGGCGCTGTTCCCGAACATGGAAGACAGCGCACCGGCTCTGGCCGCGAGCCTGGCCGGGCGCTCCGATCATCCGGTGTCCCTGGCCATCGCCAACGCGGCTGTGGACAAAAACCTCACCGTGCACACTGTGGATAACTTCGAGGCCCTGACCGGGCGCGGTGTGAAGGGCGAGATCAATGGAGAGATCTATTACCTGGGCAACCACCGTCTGGTGGAAGAGCTGAACCTGTGCTCGCCGGCCCTGGAGAAGAAGCTCTTCGCCCTGGAAAAACAAGGCAAGTCCGTGGTCCTGCTGCTGGACAAGTCCGGCCCGCTGGCGCTGTTCGCCGTGGCCGACACCGTGAAGGACACCAGCCGCGAAGCCATCCAGCAGTTGCATGACCTGGGCATCAAGACCCTGATGCTGACCGGCGACAACACCCACACGGCCAAGGCGATCGCCGATCAGGTGGGTATCGACCAGGCCCAGGGCGACTTGTTGCCCACCGACAAACTGCAAGCCATCGAAGCGCTCTACGCCAAGGGCCACCGGGTCGGCATGGTCGGCGACGGCATCAACGACGCCCCGGCGCTGGCCCGTTCCGAGATCGGGTTTGCCATGGCTGCTGCGGGTACCGATACCGCCATCGAGACCGCCGACGTGGCCCTGATGGACGACGACCTGCGCAAGATTCCAGCATTCATTCGGCTGTCGCGGCAAACGTCGAGTATCCTCAAGCAGAACATCGCCCTGGCCCTGGTGATCAAGGCGATCTTCCTCGCGGTGACCTTCCTTGGGATGGCCACCATGTGGATGGCGGTGTTCGCCGACATGGGCGTGAGCCTGCTGGTGGTATTCAATGGTCTGCGCCTGCTGCGCAAATAGTCGATGAGAGGGTGGTGTGCTGAGTGCCGAGCTGAAGGCGTTTTACATGGTCGCCCGCCTGGGCAGCATTACCCAGGCGGCGAAAAAGCTCGGGCTCAGCCAGCCCACGGTGACCACCCAGATTCGTCACCTGGAAAGCCAGTACTCGGTGGAATTGTTCTACCGTGGCGGGCGCCGCCTGACCGTCAGCGACGAAGGCGCGCGGCTGTTGCCGATGGTCAAGGCGCTGTTGCAGCAGGAAGCGGACATCGAGTTTTTCCTGCGCAACAGTGGCCAGGTACAAGGGGCCTTGAGGATTGCCGCGACGGCACCTTATTACATCCTCGACCTGGTCAAGACCTTCCGCGAGCGGCTGCCGCAGGTCGAGGTTTCGGTGGAGATCGGCAACTCCCAGCAGGTGCTGGAAGCGCTGGATGACTACCGCGTCGACGTCGCCGCCTCGTCCCAATTGCTTGAAGACCCGCGCCTGATCCGGCGGGTACTGGGCATGGACCCGCTGGTGCTGGCGGTGCATCGCAATCATCCGCTGGCGGTGCTTGAGCATGTACCGCTGACCGCGCTGGCCGGGCATACCTTGCTGATGCGCGAGCCGGGGTCGACCACCCGTCGATTGACCGAAGAGATGTTGCAGGGCGCCGGAGTGAGTTACGGGCCGCTGCTGGAGATCGGCAGCCGGGAATCGATCCGTGAGGCGGTGTTGCGCAATATCGGCATCAGCATCATTGCCCGCCAGGAAGTGCCCCACGACCCGCAATTGCGCGTGCTGACCATCGAGAGTGCGCCGCAGATTCCCGAGTATTTGTACTGCCTCAAAGAGCGAAAGGGCGCGCGGTTGCCGGCGGCTTTCCTGGGGTTGGCCCAGGAAATGTCCCCTCTCTGATCGTTCCCACGCTCTGCGTGGGAATGCCGGCCTGGACGCTCCGCGTCCGCTCTTAAGGTCGTGACGCGGAGCGTCACAGGATGTATTCCCACGCAGAGCGTAGGAACAATCTGTCGGCACAACCCAAATCCACCAATACCACTATCGCCACGTTTTGCCTTTCTGCCACAAGAGGGACGCATTGCCTGCCTAGGATGACCTTCATCAGTTTGATGAGGTGCTCCATGAACACAGCCATGACTAATCCCGGCGCGCCAATGAAGGTGCGCGGTGTACAGAAACGCTTCGGCGCCTTCACCGCGCTGGATAACGTGTCCCTGGACGTCGCCGCCGGCGAACTGGTGTGCCTGCTGGGCCCGTCGGGCTGCGGCAAGACCACCTTGCTGCGCTGCATCGCCGGCCTGGAACGCCAGGACAGCGGCGAGTTGTACCTCGGCGACCGCGATGTTTCCCTGCTGGCACCCCAGGCACGGGACTACGGCATTCTGTTCCAGTCCTACGCGCTGTTTCCCAATCTCACCGTCGAAGCGAACATCGGCTACGGCCTCACCGGCAGTGGCCGCGATGAAGTGCGCAAGCGTGTCGGGCAGATGCTCGAACTGGTGGGTTTGGTGGGCAGCGAAAAGAAATACCCCGGCCAACTTTCCGGCGGCCAACAACAGCGTGTGGCACTGGCTCGCGCCCTGGCGCCGGCGCCGTCCTTGCTGCTGCTGGACGAACCCATGTCGGCCCTCGACGCCCGGGTGCGCGAGCATCTGTGCACCGAGCTGCGCCAACTGCAACGTCGCCTGGGCATCACCACCCTGATGGTCACCCACAACCAGGACGAGGCCATGCTGATGGCCGACCGCATTGCCGTGATGAACAACGGCAAGGTCGAGCAGTACGCCACGCCCCAGGAAATCTACGACCGCCCGGCCACACCGTTCGTGGCCGAGTTTGTCGGCCAGGGCAACTGGCTGCCGTTCAGTCGCAACAGCGCCAGCCACGCTCAGGTTGGCGGCATGAACATGCGCCTGGCGGACAACGCAGGCGTCGCGAAATCGGGCCGTCTGTTCTGCCGCCCGGAAGCCATCAGCGTCAACCCGCCAGTGCATGAAGAAAACCTGTTCCCGGCCAAGGTCCGCGAGATCACTTTCCTCGGCAACCGCTGCCGCATGAGCTTCGAGCTGGACCAACTGCCCGGCCATCCGCTGCTGGCCGAATTGGCCCCGGAAGCCATGCCGCGCCTTGGCGCCCAGGACATCTGGGTCGCGCTGCCCCCGCGCAGCCTGCAGGTGTTTGCCTGAGATGGCCCGCGATATGACTCTGCCGATACCCGATAACGTGGCTTGTCAGGTTTCCCGTGCCGAACTCGGCGACCGTATTTTTGTAGTCGGCGGCAAGCTGCTCTGGCTGTGCCTGCTGGGCGTCGCCGTGCTGATGCCGCTGCTGGCGATCTTCTGGCGCGGCTTCAGCAGTGAAGCCGGGCAGGGCGGTGGCCTGGTGGCGGCGCGGGAGTTGGTCACCAGCGACAATTTCCACTGGTTGCTCGGTAACAGCCTGAAGGTTTCCGGCAGCGTTGCCGCCATCGTCGTACCACTGGCTTATCTGTTTGCCTACGCTTTGCAACGCACGCTTATTCCGGGCAAGGCGATCTGGCGCGGCATGTCGCTGCTGCCGTTGATGGCACCGTCGATGCTGCCCGGGATTGCGCTGGTCTACCTGTTCGGTAACCAGGGCATGCTGCGCGGGCTGCTGTCGGACAACATCTATGGCTTCTGGGGCATCGTCCTCGGCGAAGTGATCTACACCTTTCCCCATGCCTTGATGATCCTGTTGTCGGCGCTTTCCCTGGCGGATGCACGTTTGTTTGACGCCGCATCGAGCATGGGCGCGAGTCCCGCCCGGGCGTTTCGCAGCATCACCTGGCCGGCGACGCGCCAGGCCGTGTTTGCCGCGTTTTGCCTGGTGTTCACCCTGACCATCACTGACTTCGGCGTGCCCGTGGTAGTCGGTGGCGACTATCAAGTACTGGCGCTGGAAGCCTACAAAGCTGTGGTCGGGCAGCAACAATTTGGCCGCGGTGCTTTGATCGGCATGGTCCTGCTGCTGCCGGCGCTGTTCAGCTTCGGCGTTGACGCCTGGCTGCGCCGCCGTCATGGCGACTCCATGAGCGGCCGCGCCCAGGTGTTCCAGCCGGCGCCGTCGAAACTGCGGGATGGCTGCTACCTGGCCATCGTCCTGCTGATCTGCGCGATCCTGTTGCTGGTGTTCGGCATGGCGGTCTACTCGTCGCTGGTGAAGTTCTGGCCCTACAACCTGTCGCTTTCACTGGCCCACTACCAGTTCGAGGACACGGCCGGCGGCGGTTGGCTGGCCTACCGCAACAGCATCACCATGGCCCTGCGCACTGCATTGATCGGCAGCGTGCTGATCTTTACCGGCGCCTACCTGATGGAAAAGACCAGGGGCCAGAAGGGCCTGAACCTGGCGCTGCGCATGCTCAGCTTCGTGCCGATGGCGGTGCCAGGGTTGGTGCTGGGCCTGGGCTACGTGTTCTTTTTCAACCTCAACGGCAACCCGCTGCATGTGCTCTACGGCACCATGACGCTGCTGGTGGTGTGCACCATTGCTCACTATTTGACCACCGCCCAAATGACCGCCACCACGGCCCTGCGTCAGTTGGACGCCGAGTTCGAAGCCGCCGCGCTGTCCCTGAAGGCGCCGCTGTACCGCCATTACCTGCGGGTCACCGTGCCGATCTGCCTGCCGGCGCTGCTGGACATCGTGCGCTACCTGTTCGTCTCGGCGATGACCACCGTCTCCGCCGCGATCTTCCTTTACAGCCCCGACACCATCCTCGCCGCCGTCGCCGTGCTGAACATGGACGACGCCGGCAACGTCGGCGGTGCGGCGGCCATGTCGACCCTGATCCTGTTCACCTCGGCGGGCGTGTCCTTGCTGCTGGCGTGGGCCTCACGCGGCTTGTTGCGCCGCTCCCAGGCCTGGCGCCAAACCGCGCCCGGCCAATAATTCACCCATAAAGGAACTGCACCATGTTCAAGCCCCTGGCGTTAGCCGCTGCTGTGCTCACTGCGTTCAGCCTGAATGCCTTCGCCGCCAAGACCGAGTTGACCGTGTACACGGCCCTCGAAGCCGAGCAATTGAAGACCTACAAACAGGCCTTTGAAAAGGTTAACCCGGACATCGAGATCAAATGGGTGCGCGATTCCACCGGCATCATCACCGCCAAGCTGCTTGCCGAAAAAGCCCGCCCGCAGGCTGATGTGGTCTGGGGCCTGGCAGCTTCCAGCCTGGCGATTCTCGATCAGCAGGGCATGCTGCAAAACTACGCACCGGCAGATTTGAGCAGGATCGGTGCGAACTACCGCGACGCCGCCAACCCGCCGGCCTGGGTCGGCATGGACGTGTGGGCTGCGACCATCTGCTTCAACACCGTCGAAGCCGAAAAGCAGGGCCTGAGCAAGCCGGTGAGCTGGCAGGACCTGACCAAGCCTGAGTACAAGGGCAAGATCGTGATGCCCAACCCGGCCTCGTCCGGCACCGGTTTCCTGGATGTGAGTGCCTGGTTGCAGACCTTCGGCGAGAAGCAGGGCTGGCAGTACATGGACGACCTGCACCAGAACATCGGCCAGTACGTTCACTCCGGTTCCAAACCCTGCAAGCTGGCGGCCTCGGGTGAGTTCCCGATCGGCATTTCCTTCGAATACCCGGCCGTTCAGCTGAAGCGCCAGGGCGCACCGCTGGACATCATCCTGCCGAAAGAAGGCCTGGGCTGGGATATCGAAGCCACTGCCGTGATCAAGGGCACTGCCCACGCAGACGCGGCACAGAAACTCGCCGACTTCTCCGCCAGCCCCGCGGCGATGGAGCTGTACAAGGAAAACTTCGCGGTACTGGCCCAGCCGGGCATCGCCAAGCCGCAGACCGAGTTGCCGGCGGACTACGAGCAGCGGTTGATCAAGAATGACTTTGCCTGGGCGTCGAAAAACCGCGACAGCATCCTGACCGAATGGCGCAAGCGCTATGACGGCAAGTCGGAAAAACAATAACCACCGATCGTTCCCACGCTCTGCGTGGGAACGCTGCTCTGGACGCTCTGCGTCCGCTTTTGTAGTCGTGACGCGGAGCGTCACAGGATGCATTCCCACGCGGAGCGTGGGAACGAGAGGTCTTCATGACACAACTGCTGATCATCGGCGCCGGCATCCTCGGCCTGTCCCATGCCTTTGCCGCTGCCAAACGCGGCCTCAAGGTCAAGGTCTTCGAGCGCAGCGCCACCCCGCTGGGTGCTTCCGTGCGCAACTTCGGCCAGGCACTGGTCACCGGCCAGCCGCCCGGGCCGATGCTCGACCTGGCGCGGGAAAGCCGCGAAATCTGGGGCCAGTGGGCGCAACTCGCCGGCATCCAGCTCAAGCGCAACGGCTCTTATTTGTTCGCCCGCACCGAAGCCGAAGAACACTTGCTTGAAGCCTTCTGCGCCGGTCGCGCGCAAGAACACGGTTATCGCGTCAAGTTGCTGCAAGGCGCCGCCCTGCACGAGCTGTACGGTGGCCAGTTCGCCCATCACCGCGCTGCGCTTCACGGCCTGGATGATCAACAACTGTATTCGCGCGAGGCTATCCCGGCGCTGATCAACTACCTCAGCCGCGAACTGAGCGTGGAGTTTCATTTCTCCACCCTGGTGCGCGACATCGAGCCCGGCCAGGTGCACACCACTGCCGGCTCCTTTCGCGGCGAGCAGATCATTGTCTGCTCCGGTCACGACTACCAGACGCTGCTGGCCGAGCAGATTGCCGAACTCAACCCGCAAATCTGCCGCCTGCAAATGCTGCGCGCCCGGCCAGTGGTGGAGTTGAACCTGCAACACGCGCTGCTGACCGGCCTCAGCTGCGTGCACTACGGCGCCTTCGCCGACTTGCCGGAAGCCGCGCCGGTACAGGCCGAAATTCTGCGGGATGTACCGCACCTGCATGAAAACGGTATTCACCTGCTGATCAGCCCGACACCCTATGGCGAACTGATCATCGGGGATTCCCACCATTACGGCAGCGATCCTTCCCCGTTCAACGCCGAACAGGTGGACAACTGGATGATCGAACTGGCCGAACATACCCTGGGCTGCAAGATCCAGGTCGTGGAGCGCTGGCAGGGCGTCTATGGTTCCCGTGGGCCGGGGCCGTTCTCGTTCACGCGGGCGGCGCCGGGGGTGAGCGCGGCGTTGATGCACACCGGCGTGGGCATGAGCGTTGGGCCGGCGATGGCGGAGCGCAATATCACAGAGTTGTGGGGGAGCGCGTGATGAACGCAGAGCAGGCAATCGCCGAGGTCTTCGGCCTTTACGAACAGCACGGCACGGCTGACTACATCGGCGAACCGGTCTCGCAGATCGAGCACATGTCCCAGGCTGCGCAGTTGGCCATGGCTGAGGGCTTCGATGATGAAGTGGTGCTGGCAGCGTTCTTCCACGATATCGGGCATATCTGCGGCCAAGGTGGCGAGAACATGGGCGGTTATGGTGTGGTCAGCCATGAACGGCTGGGCGCCGATTATCTGCGCCGGGCGGGCTTCAGCGAGCGCCTGGCAAAACTGGTGGAATACCACGTGCAGGCCAAGCGTTACCTGACCTTCAGCCAGCCGGACTACTACGCGCGGTTGAGCGAGGCCAGCCGCCGCACCCTGGGTTACCAGGGCGGCGTGATGACCGCCGAGGAAGCCCAAGCGTTCGAGCAGGACCCGCTGTGCGCCGTCAGTCTGCGCATGCGTCACTGGGATGAACAAGCCAAGGAAATGCACGTGCCGGTGCTGGACCTTGAAGTGTTGAAATCCAAGGCCCGGCAATTGTTGGCGGCTTAGGTCTCGTCCAGGCGCTGGGCCAGGGCTTCGATCTGTTCCTGGCGTTCGGCCTGGCTCAATTTGGGGTGCGGGTTGAGGGACGACCATTGCGGATGAGCCCGGGCCTTGTTCAGGGCTTCGGGCAATTTGCCTTCGCGCCAGGTCTTGTCCTGTGGCGTGTCGACCTTGATGCTGTGGATCGCCGCATGGCCCCGCAGGTTCAGGGCCTTGAGCAGTTGCCGCTGGCGCAGGGCCAACAGGCGCAGCACGCTGTCGTCGACGGTCAGCTCGCGCTGGCCCTTGATCTTGCCCAGCAGGCGGCTGCCATAACTGCGGGCAGTTTGCAGCGCGCCTCCCGCGATGGCTCCGGCGAGGGCGGCGGCGCCGAGGGTCAGGCCGCCTACGAGTAGATCCACACCTGCACCGGCCGCCGCGCCGGCTGCG
This sequence comes from Pseudomonas sp. D8002, assembly GCF_013385695.1. NCBI lineage: Bacteria > Pseudomonadati > Pseudomonadota > Gammaproteobacteria > Pseudomonadales > Pseudomonadaceae > Pseudomonas > Pseudomonas sp. D8002. The sequence continues at coordinate 281,086 of NZ_JACAPM010000024.1, read as the reverse complement.
ATACCGCCACCGACCCGCACGCCCAGTTGCTTGAGGGTCTCGGGGTTGAACAGGTCATCGCCCCAGCGCCCGTCCAGCAGCGGTAAATCGCTGGCGGCGGCGTCCTGCGGGCGGAAGCCGAACAGCTTGAGCAAGGCTTCCACGCAACGCTGTTCGCGCTGGCGCACGGCTTTGCGCAGTTCGCTGATGGCTTGCTGTTCTACCTCGGCTTCGCTGACCACGCTGCGGCGGCAGGCGGCGCAGTCGATCAGCAGTTCGGCGATCAGCCGCGCCGCACTTTGCTGGCGGGCCTGGCGCTGGGCTTCCTGATCAAGGATCAGCCGTTCCAGTTGCCCACGGGAGTTTTCCAGCAGCAGGGCGAGGCTTTCATAGAGCCGGCGCTCGCCGTCTTCCGGCGGCGCGACGCTGTCGAAACGCACCAGCGCGTGCAGGCCGAGGCGGGCGAGGGCTTCGCGCCAGTCCGGCTCGCGGTGGTCGGCGCTGCTGACAAAATTGAGCACCGGCAGCAACGGCTTGCCACAGCTGGCCAGCACTTGCAGCTCATCGCGGTACTTGGCCAGCACCGGCTCCCGGGCGTCTATCACATACAGCCCGGCGTCGGAGGCGAGCAGTTGGCGCAGCACCTTGGCTTCCTGTTCGAAGCGTTGCCGGGCCTCGCTGCCTTCCAGAAAACGCGCCAGCCGTGCCGGGCCGTCGAGGCGTTCGCCGGGGCGGTCCAGGCGTTCGAGGTAATCGAGCAGGGCGATGGCATCTTCCAGGCCCGGCGTGTCGTACAGCTCCAGCAAGGCTTCGCCGTCCACCGACAAGCGCGCACCTTCGACATGCCGGGTGGTGCTGGGACGATGGGAGACTTCACCAAAGCCGACGTCTCGCGTGAGCGTGCGCAGCAACGAGGTCTTGCCGACGTTGGTGTGGCCGACCACCGCAAGTTTCAGGGGCTTAGTCATGACCGGTCTCCAGCCAGGTGAGCGGCGCGCAATCGGCGAACGGTATCTCCAGTTGTTGCAAGGCCGTGTGCCAATCACCCAGGCGCTCAGCATCCAGGGCTTGGCCGGCGGGCGCTTGCAGCAGCCAGACCCGAGTGGCGGTGGCGCTGCGGGCCAGTTCGGCAATCAGCGCGAGGCTGCCGCGATCCGGCGAGCGCCGCGGGTCGCAGGCAATGGCCAGGCGTGCGGGCGGGAAGCGGGTGAGTTGCTCCAGCAGCTTGTTGCGGGATTCACGGCTGTCGAGGATGCCGGCGTCCTTGACACTGGCCGGGAGCTTCGGCGGCCATGGGCGCTGGTCGTCCAGCTCAATGGCCACCAGCAGGGCGCCGTCGCTTTCCAGTTCACTGACGCCGCCGGTTACGTGGTGCAACTGTTCGGGCGCCGCATCGTTGACCCCAAGCCGTTCGCTGCTGGGCATCAATCGTTCACGCAGTTGGCTGTAGCCGGGCAGGTTAAGGTCGAGGCTCAGGGCGGCGCGCCCGCGTTTCCAGCGCCACAGGCACAGCAGCGCGAGGATCAGGCGCGGCAGGATGCCGTATACCAGCAGCACGCCCACCAGCCAGGCGGCCCAGGCCTGGCGGGCGCTTTCGATATTCAGGGCGGCATCGCCGCTGGCGCGGATCATCTCGACAGTGGGCACATTGAAGCCGAGCAAGGCGGGCAGGGCGCCGAGGGTTTGGGTCACGGCGACAAAGGTGTCCGCCCGCAGGATGGTGGTTTCCCACACAAAGCCGTAGCGCCGGGTGGCCAACAGCGTCAGCAGGATCACCAGGGCGCTGAGCAGGGCCAGCAGCCACAGGCTGTTGACCAGCACACCGACGGCCCAGCGATTGAGTTTGCGCCGTTGCAGCAACAGCAGCAGGGCGGGCGCCAGTTGCGCGGCCTTGGCGTCGCGGGCGAGTTTTTCGCTGAGCCATAACCACAGGCGGCCGAGGCTGGCGCTGTGTTCACCGGCAAACAACAGGCCCAGGGCCCAGCTCAACAACAGGATCAGGTTCAAACCCAGCAGGCTGCCCAGGGCCCAGAACACATTGACCGGCGCCAACCCGTTGCCCAGCGCGGCAAACGCCAGGCCGGCGCCGCTGATAATGGCGACTGCCGCCAGCAGGATCAGCGCCAGGCGCGCACCTTGCAGCCAGCGGGTCAGGGCGGCGGTCAGGCCATCGCGTTCGGCCAGCCACAGCGCGCGGTTTTGAATGCGCGTGGGCAAATCGCCGCCGGCGCTGCGGGCCAGGCGATTGGCTTCCTGGTCTTCCAGGGCGCCCGCGTGTTCCTCGCGCAGGCGCACGGTCTCGGTCAGCCAGAGTGTTTGCAGGGGGTTCAGAGCTGTCACGCGCCGTCCTGTTGAGCCAGTGAGTCTGGAGCATAACCGCTGGAACGCCGGTTGGGGTATGCCGCGCGCGGCTCTGGTATTCTCGTCGCCATGAAAAAAACTCTCCCTTTAAGCCTGATCGCAGCCCTCGGTGAAAACCGTGTGATCGGCGTCGACAACAGCATGCCCTGGCATTTGCCGGGGGATTTCAAATATTTCAAGGCCACCACCCTGGGCAAGCCGATCATCATGGGGCGCAAGACCTGGGATTCCCTGGGGCGACCGTTGCCGGGCCGGTTGAACATTGTGGTCAGCCGTCAGACCGACTTGGCGCTGGAAGGTGCGGAAGTTTTTCCGTCACTGGACGCGGCCGTGGAGCGGGCTGAGGAATGGGCCAAGGCGCAGGGCGTGGATGAGCTGATGCTGATCGGCGGCGCGCAGTTGTATGCCCAGGGGCTGGAGCAGGCGGACCGCCTGTATTTGACGCGGGTGGCGTTGAGCCCGGACGGGGATGCGTGGTTTCCCGAGTTTGATTTGAACCAGTGGAAGCTGGTGTCGAATGTCGAGAATGCGGCAGAGGGTGATAAGCCGGCTTACAACTTCGAAGTCTGGGAAAAAGCCTAAAAATTCATGTGGCGAGGGAGCTTGCTCCCGCTGGGCTGCGAAGCGGCCCCGAAAGCTGATCCCTCAATCTCTCAGAAAACTCGGTCGCCTGCTTTGGGGCTGCTGCGCAGCCCAGCGGGAGCAAGCTCCCTCGCCACAACGTTCAGCCGTTAAGCCTGTGCCAGCTCCGCATGCTCATCCGCATTCAACAGCTCTTTATCCGTCTGCTGCATGATCTGGCTGGTAATCGCCCCCGCCGTCATCGAACCGTTCACGTTCAATGCCGTACGGCCCATGTCGATCAGCGGCTCAACCGAAATCAGCAGCGCCACCAGTGATACCGGCAAGCCCATCGCCGGCAGCACGATCAGCGCGGCAAACGTCGCACCGCCGCCCACGCCCGCCACACCGGCCGAACTCAAGGTCACAATCGCCACCAGGGTCGCGATCCACAGCGGGTCCAGCGGGTTGATACCCACGGTCGGCGCAACCATCACCGCCAGCATCGCCGGATAAAGGCCGGCACAACCGTTCTGGCCAATCGTCGCGCCAAACGAGGCGGCAAAGCCGGCGATGGACTGCGGGATCCCCAAACGACGGGTCTGCGCTTCAATGCTCAGCGGGATGCTGGCGGCGCTGGAGCGGCTGGTGAAGGCAAACGTCAGCACCGGCCAGACCTTGCGGAAGAACCGCAGCGGGTTGATCCCGGCCAGCGACAGCAGCAGGCCATGCACCACAAACATCAGGCCCAGGGCCAGGTACGACACCACCACAAAACTGCCGAGCTTGATGATGTCTTGCAGGTTGGAGCTGGCGACCACTTTGGTCATCAGCGCCAATACGCCGTACGGGGTCAGCTTCATCACCAGGCGCACCAGGCGCATCACCCAGGCTTGCAGGGTGTCGATGGCGTTGAGGACTTTCTGGCCTTTTTCCACGTCATCCTTGAGCAGTTGCAGCGCGGCAACCCCGAGGAATGCAGCGAAGATCACCACGCTGATAATCGACGTCGGCTTGGCCCGGGCCAGGTCGGCGAACGGGTTCTGCGGGATGAACGACAGCAGCAGTTGCGGGATATTCAGGTCGGCGACCTTGCCCGCGTAATCACTCTGGATCACTTGCAGGCGGGCCATTTCCTGGGTGCCGGCCACCAGGCCTTCGGCGGTGAGGCCGAACAGGTTGGTCAGGCCGATACCGATCAGCGCCGCGATTGCCGTGGTGAACAGCAGCGTGCCGATGGTCAGGAAGCTGATCTTGCCCAGGGACGAGGCGTTATGCAGGCGGGCCACGGCGCTGAGGATCGAGGCGAACACCAGCGGGATCACGATCATTTGCAGCAACTGCACGTAACCGTTGCCGACCAGGTCGAACCAGCCGATCGAGGCCTTGAGCACCGGGTTGCCGGCACCGTAGATCGCGTGCAGCACCACACCGAAGATCACGCCGAGGACCAACGCGAACAACACCTTCTTGGCGAGGCTCCAGTTGGTTCGGCGGGTTTGTGCCAGGCCCAGCAGCAAGGCCACGAACACCAGTAAGTTGAGAATCAGGGGCAGATTCATTGAAGCTCCGTTGAGAAGGCAGCCAATCGCAGGAGCCTGCGATTGCGAACCGGCAAGCCTAACAGCTTGAAATATATTGATTTAATAACGTTATCGCATGGTGACTGTCGTTTTTGGAATAAGCGGGTGACGCGCAGGCGTATGGCATTGGCGCGATCACGACGAAAGCGGTCGCGCTCGGGCGATAACTGTCATACAGATTTGTTAGCGTCGATGTCTTTCACTCAGGGAGAAAACGCACATGAAGCTAGCGCCGAAACTGTTTGCCGCCGCGCTGTGCCTGGGCCTCGCGAGCCAGGCCTTTGCCGCCACCGAGTTGAAACATTGGCCTGCGGCTGCCGCCAAGCAACTGGACACGATGATTGCCGCCAATGCCAACAAGGGCAACTTCGCGGTGTTCGACATGGACAACACCAGTTACCGCTACGACCTTGAAGAGTCGTTGCTGCCGTACCTGGAAAACAAGGGCCTGATTACCCGCGACACCATGGACCCTTCCCTGAAGCTGATCCCGTTCAAAGACACCGCTGACCACAAGGAAAGCCTGTTCAGTTACTACTACCGCCTCTGCGAAGTCGACGACATGGTCTGCTACCCGTGGGTCGCGCAGATTTTCTCCGGCTTCACCCTCAAGGAACTCAAGGGCTACGTCGACGAGATGATGGCGTCGGGCAAGCCGGTGCCGGTCACCTATTACGACGGTGACGTGGTCAAGAACATGGAAGTGCAGCCGCCGAAGGTCTTCACCGGCCAGGCTGAGCTGTTCAACAAGCTGATGGAGAACGGCATCGAGGTCTACGTGATGACCGCCGCTTCCGAAGAGTTGGTGCGCATGGTCGCGGCCGATCCGAAGTACGGCTACAACGTCAAACCCGAGAACGTCATCGGCGTGAGCACCTTGCTCAAGGACCGCAAGACCGGCGAGCTGACCACCGCCCGCAAGCAGATTGCCGCCGGCAAGTATGACGAGAAGGCCAACCTCGGCCTGGAGCTGACCCCGTACCTGTGGACCCCGGCCACCTGGATGGCCGGCAAGCACGCGGCGATACTGACCTACATCGACGAGTGGAAAAAACCGGTGATCGTCGGTGGCGACACGCCGACCAGTGACGGCTACATGCTGTTCCATGACGTGGACGTGGCCAAGGGCGGCATCCACCTGTGGATCAATCGCAAGGACAAATACATGACCCAGCTCAACGGCATGATGGCCAAGCACGCTGCGGCCCAGGCCAAGGAAGGGTTGCCGGTGACGGCGGATAAAAACTGGGTGATCGTCAAGCCGGACGAGATTCAGTAATTACGGCTGGACTCGGTCAAAAATGTGGGAGCGGGCTTGCTCGCGAAGGCGGTGGATCAGCCAGCTTATTCAGTAACTGGCATACCGCAATTCGCGAGCAAGCCCGCTCCCACAGTTGATCTTCTTTGTTTGGGGAATTATCTCCAGACAAAAAAATGCCCCGCACATGGCGGGGCATTTTTACGGGCGAGGTTTACAGACCGTCAAGCATCGCCTTGTTACGCACAGCACCCTTGTCGGCACTGGTGGCCAGCAGGGCATAAGCCTTCAAGGCGGTGGTGACTTTGCGCGGACGCTTCTCCACCGGCTTCCAGCCTTTCTTGTCCTGCTCGACCCGGCGTGCCGCCAGTTCTTCATCGCTGATCAACAGGTTGATCGAGCGGTTCGGAATGTCGATCAGCACCTTGTCGCCATCCTGCACCAGGCCGATGGCGCCGCCCGCAGCAGCTTCCGGCGAAGCGTGGCCGATGGACAGGCCCGAGGTCCCGCCGGAAAAACGGCCGTCGGTCAGCAAGGCGCAGGCTTTGCCCAGGCCCTTGGATTTCAGGTACGACGTCGGGTACAGCATCTCTTGCATGCCCGGGCCGCCTTTCGGGCCTTCGTAACGGATGATGACGATGTCGCCTTCCTTCACTTCGTCAGCGAGGATGCCGCGTACCGAGCTGTCCTGGCTTTCGTAGATCTTGGCGCGGCCTTCGAACACGTGGATCGACTCGTCGACACCGGCGGTTTTCACGACGCAGCCATCCAGGGCGATGTTGCCGTACAGCACGGCCAGGCCGCCCTCTTTCGAATAGGCATGCTCGACACTGCGGATGCAGCCGTTTTCACGGTCGTCGTCGAGGGTTTCCCAACGGGTCGACTGGCTGAACGCGGTCTGCGTCGGGATGCCGGCCGGGCCGGCCTTGAAGAAGTGATGCACGGCTTCGTCAGTGGTTTGGGTGATGTCCCACTTGGCGATGCCTTCGGCGATGGATTTGCTGTGCACGGTCGGCAGGTCGGTGTGCAACAGGCCGCCACGGGCCAGGGAGCCGAGGATCGAGAAGATCCCGCCGGCACGGTGCACGTCTTCCATGTGGTACTTCTGGATGTTCGGCGCGACTTTGCACAGTTGCGGCACGTGGCGGGACAGGCGGTCGATGTCCCGCAGGTCGAAGTCGATCTCGGCTTCCTGGGCGGCGGCCAGCAAGTGCAGGATGGTGTTGGTGGAACCGCCCATGGCGATGTCCAGGGTCATGGCGTTTTCGAACGCCTTGAAATTGGCGATGTTGCGCGGCAACACCGACTCATCGTTCTCGGTGTAGTAACGCTTGCACAGCTCGACGATGGTGCGGCCGGCTTGCAGGAACAGCTGCTCGCGGTCGCTGTGGGTGGCCAATGTGGAGCCGTTGCCCGGCAACGCCAGGCCCAGGGCTTCCACCAGGCAGTTCATCGAGTTGGCGGTGAACATGCCGGAGCACGAACCGCAGGTAGGGCAGGCGCTGCGCTCGTATTCCGCGACCTTCTCGTCAGAAGCGCTGGAATCGGCGGCGATGACCATGGCGTCCACCAGGTCGAGGCCGTGGGAGGCGAGCTTGGTCTTGCCGGCTTCCATCGGGCCGCCGGAGACGAAGATCACCGGGATGTTCAGGCGCAGGGCGGCCATCAGCATGCCGGGGGTGATCTTGTCGCAGTTGGAGATGCACACGATGGCGTCGGCGCAGTGGGCGTTGACCATGTACTCCACGGAGTCGGCGATGATCTCGCGGCTCGGCAGGGAATACAGCATGCCGTCATGGCCCATGGCGATGCCGTCATCCACGGCGATGGTGTTGAATTCTTTCGCTACACCGCCGGCGCGTTCGATCTCGCGGGCGACCAGTTGGCCCAGGTCCTTGAGGTGGACGTGGCCGGGTACGAACTGGGTGAACGAGTTGGCAATCGCGATGATCGGCTTCTTGAAGTCGTCATCTTTCATCCCCGTGGCGCGCCACAGTGCGCGGGCGCCGGCCATGTTGCGGCCGTGGGTGGATGTTTTCGAGCGGTAATCAGGCATTGGAGCACTCCGGGCGGCTAATCAAGTACTAAAGGGGAGTGAGCTTCTAATTGACGACTGGAACACCCGAAAAATGGCCGTGTGTCCGGAAGTTGCCACTCGCGTCGCGGGATCGCCGCTTGCTTGGGCCTCGAGCTCATAAACCCGCCGGGGGATGACTGGCGATGAATAGGTCCGATTCTACACCGCTGGCGGCCGGAGGGAATGGCCGTCTACCTGTAGGAGCGAGCTTGCTCGCGAAAAACGTCAACGGTAACGCAGCGCTATCAGGTGGTCCGTGTCGTCTGTTGGTTTTTCGCGAGCAAGCTCGCTCCTACAGGGTTGCGTATTTCACAGCCACATGGCGTCCCAGAGCGGATAGTCGCCGATACGCTCAACCAGCCCTGCTCTTAATGGATTGGCGACGATGTATCGAGCTGTTGCTTTCAGGTCATCTTCCCGGCGTAGCGCCCGATCAAAGTAGCCCTTTTGCCAAAGTGTCCCGTGGCAACTCCTCGCTTTGTTAATGGCGTGGGCACTTCGCGACTTGGTAATCCGCATCAGTCTCGGCAAATCGCCGTTGTGCAATTCCACCAGCCAATGGAAATGGTCCGGCATCACGACCCAGGCCAGTGAGGTCGCCTCGCCGTCGTCCTGAGCCTTTCTGAATTCGCGAACAAGCAGGCGACCAATGCGCCAGTCCTGGAAGACCAGCTGTCGTTGATGGGTGACGGCGGTGAGCAGGTAAATGCGGCCGGATTCCGAATAGCGGCCTTTACGCAGCCGATGGGCGTTTTGCTGGGTGGACATTCCTTCGTCCTCTTCGTGTGGGTAGAAGAGAGACGGTAGGAGGCAACAGTGTCTATTGGCGTTTAAACACTGGTTCTGAATATGTCATGCCTTCTGTAGGAGCGAGCTTGCTCGCGAAGAACGTCAACGATAACGCAGCACTATCAGGTGGCCCGTGTCGCCTATATGTTTTTCGCGAGCAAGCTCGCTCCTACAGTGGGAGTGGGAGAGCGTTAGCGTCCGACTCTGATGTTCGTCACTACGCCCCAAACGCTGAGCACGATGAAGCTGATGGCGATGGTCATCAGCAAGTTGTCTCCGGCTTGGGCGAGCGCGGCGCTGCTGACGGCGGCGGTGATGAACATGATGCTGTTGCCGGCCGACGCGGCGGTGCCGGCGCTGCTGGAGAACAGCAACATGGCCGCGGAAATCGCGGCGGGGCGAACCAGGGTCACGGCCAGGGCGCTGATCAGCATCGGGATCAGCAGGGTGATGGTGGTCATGGCCTCATAGCTGATCACCAGCGTCAGCAATACGCCTGCGATCCCCAGCAGGCCCAGCCCGAGGTTGATTTGTCGCGTGAGGGAGATATGTTTCTGCAGTGCAGTTGCTGCAACGCCGCCCAGCAGGTAGGCAACGCCATACACCATCAGCACTACCGCGTACTGGTATTCGGACAGCTTCAACTCATCCATGAAAATCAGCGGTGTCACGCTGATCAAGGCGAAGTAACACGCGAATACCAACGCGGCGATCCACCAGTAACGGATGAAGTCCCGGTTGCTTGCGATGGATTTCAGCGTGGCGATGATCGAAACAGGGGCTCTTTCAGGGCTGGCCGCCTTGGACGGCAATATCAGCCAGGCATGGATAAACATGCCTAGCGCCATCACCGCAAATCCATAAAAGCTGCCCTGCCAATCAAATGTGGTTTGCAGCCAGGAGCCGAGCAGCGGCGACAGCGCAACGAACGATCCGCTCAGGGTCATGTAGTAGATGCGGATGCGGGCGCGATCCTGCTCTTCGAAAAGGTCTTCAACCAGCGCATGGCCGAGCACAAAAAAGCCACAGCCGATGGCCTGGACGGCGCGAAACAGCAGGAAACTCGGGTAATTCGCCGCCAGTGCGCAGCCGATCGAGCCTAGAGTGGAAACCACGATGCACCCCAGCAGCACTTCCTTGCGCCCGAATTTATCTGAAAGCGGGCCGGCGATCAGTTGGGAAATCGCAAAAACCAGAGTGAACAGGCTGATGGATAAGGCGACCTCAGCAGTTGAGGTATCGAACTTCGCGGCCAGGGCTGGAAAGGAGGGCAGCAGGATATTGATCGGGAAGAAGCTGATCAGCGAGATGCAGGTGATGAGGATGAAGCGCGAGCGTTGTTGGCGTTTTACGTCGCCATGGGGTGGCGAATAAGAGGACTCAGACATTGTTTTTATTTTCCGGAGTAAAACCAGAAACCGATACTAGTCTGCGAAACGGGGAATTCAATCAAAAGTGTTGTGGGAGGCCAAGCCCATGATGGTGTGTGTTGCCGTTGTAGGAGCGAGCTTGCTCGCGAAGAACGTCAACGATAACGCAGCGCTATCAGGTAGCCCGTGTTGTCTATTCGTCTTTCGCGAGCAAGCTCGCTCCTACAGTTGATCCGGTTCCAATTGGGCGTTAGCTGTTCGGCAACAACCGGCAAGTAATGCTCTTGATATACCGGGTCTCGGCAATCGCCGGGTGCACCGGGTGGTCCGGGCCCTGGCCGCCGCGTTCCAGCATCTGGATGTTGCGATCCAGGTGACGGGCGCTGGTCAGCAGGATGTTTTGCAGGTCGTCTTCCGGCAAGTGCATCGAGCACGACGCGCTGACCAGGATGCCGTCCTTGCTGAGCAGGCGCATGGCTTGCTCGTTCAGGCGGCGGTAGGCGCCTTCGCCGTTCTTCATGTCTTTCTTGCGCTTGATGAAGGCAGGCGGGTCGGCCACGATCACGTCGAAACGCTCTTCGCTGGCTTTCAGCTCTTTGAGGGCTTCGAACACGTCGCCTTCGATGCAGGTCATTTTCTCGGCAACGCCGTTCAGTGCCGCGTTGCGCTCCACGCCGTCGAGGGCGAAGGCGGAGGCGTCGACGCAGAACACTTCACTGGCACCGAAGGCGGCTGCTTGCACGCCCCAGCCGCCGATGTAGCTGTACAGGTCGAGTACGCGTTTGCCTTTGGCATACGGGGCCAGGCGGGCGCGGTTCATGCGGTGGTCGTAGAACCAGCCGGTCTTCTGGCCCTGGATCACCGGCGCTTCGAACTTCACGCCGTTTTCTTCGAGGGCAACCCACTCCGGCACCAGGCCGAACACGGTTTCGACGTAGCGGTTGAGGCCTTCGGCATCACGCGCGGCGGAGTCGTTCTTGAACAGGATGCCGCTTGGCTTGAGCACTTGGGTCAGTGCGGCAATCACGTCTTCCTTGTGGGCTTCCATGGTCGCCGAAGCGATCTGCACCACCAGGATGTCGCCGAAACGGTCGACCACCAGGCCTGGCAACAAGTCGGAATCGCCGTACACCAGGCGGTAGAACGGCTTGTCGAACAGGCGGTCACGCAGGGACAGGGCGACGTTGATGCGGTGTACCAGCAGCGACTTGTCCAGCGGCAACTTGATGTCGCGGGACAGCAGGCGGGCGCAGATCAGGTTGTTCGGGCTCATGGCCACGATGCCGAGGGTCTTGCCGCCGGCTGCTTCCAGGATCGCCTGGTCGCCTGCCTGGAAGCCGTGAAGAGGTGTGGCGGCCACATCGATTTCGTTGCTGTAGACCCACAGGTGGCCGTTACGCAAACGACGATCGGCGTTGGCTTTGAGACGCAGGCTTGGCAGGGACATGACGTCGCTCCGGAAAAAAGAGCGGGAGTATACCGTGTTGTGCAGTACTTGGCGGTGCCGCCGGACATGTGGGAGCGGGCTTGCTCGCGAAAGCGGAGGATCAGTAAACCCATTCCGTGGCTGACACACCGCTTTCGCGAGCAAGCCCGCTCCCACATTCGGTCCGGTTTCAGTTCGGGTTTTTGAGGTGTCAGCCTGGTTGCCATAAAGGTTAGAATCGCCGCCTAGTCCAGAGTGTGCCCCCTATGTCCCAAGAGCTATCCGCCGAACAGATCCAACAGAGCCTCCAAGGCATCAGCGTGCCGCCTCAACCGCAAATCATGGTGGATTTGCAGATGGAGCAGTACATGCCCGATCCGGACCTGGAAGTGATCGCCCGGCTGATCGCCCAGGACCCGGGCCTCTCCGGCTCGCTGCTGAAGATCGTCAACTCGCCGTATTACGGTCTGAGCAACAAGATCGTCTCGATACAGCGCGCGGTGAACCTGCTGGGCAGCCGCTCCATCGTCAACCTGATCAACGCGCAGTCGATCAAGGGCGAGATGAGCGACGACACCATCGTCACCCTCAACCGTTTCTGGGACACCGCCCAGGACGTGGCCATGACCTGCCTGGCCCTGGCCAAGCGCACCGGCAGCCAGGCGGTCGATGAAGCCTACGCATTGGGGCTGTTCCACGATTGTGGCGTGCCGTTGATGCTCAAGCGTTTCCCGAACTACATGAGTGTGCTGGAAGAGGCCTATGCCAACGCCGGCCCGGAGTGCCGTGTGGTCGACACCGAGAACCAGGCGTTCAACACCAACCATGCCGTGGTGGGTTACTACACCGCCAAATCCTGGCGCCTGCCGGAACATGTGACCGATGCCATCGCCAATCACCACAATGCCCTGGCGATTTTCAGCGACGAGTCCAACCACAAGCCGCAGCTGAAAAACCTGCTGGCGATCCTGAAAATGGCCGAGCACATTTGTGCGTCGTACCGCGTGCTGGGCAACCAGGTGGATGACCATGAGTGGAACGCCATCGGCCCGCTGGTGCTGGACCATATCGGCCTGTCGGACTACGACTTCGAGAGTTTGAAGTTGTCGATCCGCGAGCTGGGCGCGCACTAACCCTTTTTCCAAGAGGTACACATGCCCGAGTTACCGGAAGTCGAAACCACCCGGCGCGGAATTGCGCCGCACCTGGAAGGCCAGCGGGTCAGCCGTGTGGTGGTGCGTGAGCGGCGCCTGCGCTGGCCGATCCCGGAAGACCTGGATGTGCGGCTGTCCGGGCAACGCATCGTGCTTGTGGAGCGGCGGGCCAAGTATTTGTTGATCAATGCCGAGGTCGGCACGCTGATCAGCCACTTGGGGATGTCGGGCAACCTGCGCCTGGTGGAAGCCGGCAGCCCGGCGGCCAAGCATGAGCATGTGGATATAGAACTGGAGTCGGGCCTGGCCCTGCGCTACACCGACCCGCGACGCTTTGGCGCGATGCTCTGGAGCCTCGACCCGCTGAACCACGAGCTGCTGATCCGCCTGGGGCCGGAGCCGTTGACCGACCTGTTCGACGGCGAGCGGCTATTCCAGCTGTCCCGTGGACGCTCGATGGCGGTGAAGCCGTTCATCATGGACAACGCGGTGGTGGTGGGGGTGGGCAATATCTACGCGACGGAGGCGCTGTTTGCCGCCGGGATTGATCCGCGCCGGGAAGCCAAGGGCATTTCCCGTGGGCGTTACCTGAAGCTGGCGATCGAGATCAAGCGCATCCTGGCGGCGGCCATCGAGCGCGGCGGCACCACGCTGCGGGACTTTATCGGCGGCGACGGGCAGCCGGGGTATTTCCAGCAGGAATTGTTCGTCTATGGCCGTGGTGGCGAGGCGTGCAAGGTCTGTGGGACTGAGTTGCGCAACGTGATGCTGGGGCAGCGGGCGAGTGTGTTTTGCCCGAAGTGTCAGAGCTGACAATTTGTGGTGCTGCTGATGGCCTATTCGCGAGCAAGCCCGCTCCCACATTCGACTGCATTCCAAAGGTGGAACTCGGTCGAATGTGGGAGCGGGCTTGCTCGCGAAGGGGCTTAATGAAGCGCCAAGGGACTTAGGCTTTGCCGGTAATCAACCGGTACTTCTCCATCAGTTGCTCTTCCGTTTCCGGATGAGCCTCGTCCAGCGGAATGCAATCCACCGGGCAAACCTGCTGGCACTGGGGTTCGTCGTAGTGGCCGACACACTGGGTGCACAGGTTGGGGTCGATCACATAGATCTCTTCACCCTGGGAAATGGCAGCGTTCGGGCACTCGGGTTCGCAGACGTCGCAGTTGATGCAATCGTCGGTGATGATCAGGGACATGGAAACTCCTGCCAGGGCTGTCAGCCAAGGCATCTGAAAACTAATGCGCGCAATTGTGCCGCATTGGCGCCCCTGTGGCGAGGGGGCTTGTCTGTGGTGAGGGGGCTTGTCCCCCGTTGGGGCGCGAAGCGGCCCCGAATCAGGCGAACGGGTTTTACCTGAAACTACGCGGCGTCTTTATTGGGGCTGCTTCGCAGCCCAACGGGGGACAAGCCCCCTCGCCACAGACAAGGCCCTCGCCACAATAAGCCCAAAGACCAGAATTACTTCTTGAAGCGCAACGTCAGCGCATCCGCCACAGCCGGGTGCACGAACTTGGTGATATCCCCGCCCAACGCCGCGATTTCCCGGACCAACGTCGAGGAAATGAACGAATAACGTTCCGAAGGCGTAAGAAACAGGCTTTCCACGTCCGGCGCCAGTTGGCGGTTCATGTTGGCCAGCTGGAATTCGTATTCGAAGTCCGACACCGCCCGCAGGCCGCGCAGGAACACATTGGCGTTCTGTTCCTTGGCGAAGTGCGCCAGCAGCGTCGAGAAGCCGACCACTTCAACGTTGGGCAGATGCTTGGTGACCTCACGGGCCAGCTCCACGCGCTGTTCCAGGGGAAACAGCGGGTTTTTCTTGGGGCTGGCAGCGACCGCGATAATCACATGGTCGAACAAGCGCGAGGCGCGTTCGACCAGATCGCCATGGCCCTTGGTGATTGGGTCGAAGGTACCTGGGTACAACACTCGGTTCATCGCGTCGTCCTGGCGGAGTCCGTTGGGGAACCGGATGGTATCGCAGCCATCCCGGTCGGCCAAGTCAACTTATTCAGAAGAAAGCACTATAGACACCGCGAATACCCGGTTTTTTCAGGCCGTTTTCAGACGTTCGGCCAATGCCGTCGCCAGTTGCGCCGTCAATCCATACACCGATAACTGCGGGTTAGCGCCAATGCTGGTGGGGAATAGCGAGCCATCGTGGATCGACAAGTTGCGCAGTTGATGATGGCGCCCAAGGCTGTCGGCCACGGCGTTTTTCGGTTCTTCCCCCATCGCGCAACCGCCCATTACATGAGCGCTGCCGAGCCGGGTTCGGTGCAATTCGAGGTTCAACCCGTCGATCATGCTGCGGGCTTCAGCCAAGGTGTTCACGTAGCGCGCATCGCCGTGCAGCGGCATCACCGACTTGGCGCCGCCGGCAAACTGAATCTCCGCCATGCTGTGGAATGCCCGGCGCAGGCCGTCCCAGGCGTAGGGCGAAACCTGATAATCGAGCACCGGTGTGCCATCGCCGCGTAATTCGACTGTGCCACCCGGGCTGTCGGGGTGGAAGCCGTCCCGCAGCAGCGCCAGCATGGCGTGGGTTTTCGGCAGTTGACCCATGTCCAGCGCGTTCTGCGTGCCGTAGCCGCCGAGCAAGGTGCTGGCCAGGCCCGGATGCAGTGGCGGTACTTCGAGCTTGTAGGACATTTTGCCGGTAGTGCCGTCCTGCCATTGGAAGTGATCGGAATAAATCGACTGCGGCGCGCCGTAGAACGGGTTGATCACCTCGTCGAACAACCCGGCGGAAAAATTCACCAGGTGTAAAAAGGTTCGCTTGCCCAGGCGCGAGTGGGGATCGGGTGCGTCCGAGCGCAGCAGCAGCGCCGGGCTGTTGATGCCGCCGCCGGCCAATACGTAATGCTTGGCTTTGACTGTGATCTTGCGGCCGGTGGGTGCCACGCAATACTGATCCATGGCCACGCATTCGAGGCTGGTGATGGTGTCGCCGCTGAATTTCAAGCGTTCGGCACGGGCCAGGTACAGCAGCTCGCCGCCTTTCTCCAGGGTGGACGGAATGGTGGTCACCAGCATTGATTGCTTGGCGTTGACCGGGCAACCCATGCCGCAATACCCCAGGTTGAAACAGCCGCGCACATTGCGCGGGATCACGTGCCAGCTGTAGCCAAGCTTTTCGCAGCCCTTGCGGATCACGTCATTGTTGGCATTCGGTGGCATGGCCCAAGGCGCGATGCCCAGGCGTTGTTCCATTTTTTCGAACCAGGGCGCCATCTCGGCGCTGCTGTGGCCCTTGACCGCGTATTCGCTGGCCCAGTGGGCGAGGGTCGGGTCCGGGGTGCGGAAGCTGGAGGTCCAGTTGATCAGCGTGGTGCCGCCGACCGCTCGGCCCTGCAGGATGGTGATGGCGCCGTCCTTGCTCATGCGCCCGATGCCTTCCTGGTACAGGGTGGCGTAGGCCTCGTCCTCCAGCAGCTTGAAGTCGTTGCTGGTTTTCAGCGGGCCTTCTTCGATCAGCAGCACCTTGTAGCCGGCGGCGCTGAGGATTTCGGCGGTGGTGCCGCCGCCGGCGCCGCTGCCGATGATTGCGACGTCAGCCTCCAGGGTCAGGTCCTGGTCGAGGGCGGCGCCATTGTGGGTCTTCCAGCCGCGGGCCATGCCATCGCGGAACAGATCAGGTACGGGCATCAGGGTCGTCTCTTGTTTTTATCGGGATGCGAATCAGATTTTCGGTGGGCCGGGGTAGCCGCAATGCGCCCAGGACTCGGGGCGGAAATACCAGGCCATGATCACCAGCTTGAGCAACGAGCCCTGGCCCATGCGCAGCAGGTTCAGGTAGCTGTTTTCCCAACGGTGCAGGAAGTTGCGGATCTGTTCGCCGCTGGCGTTTTCCCAGCTGCCCCACACCCCGGTCAGCGGCCCACGGGTGACGGCCATGCCCAATACGTCGAACAGTTGCTGGGTCAGCTTGAACATCTCGGGCGACAGGTGTTGCAGGCTGAAGTCGAGCTTTTTCAGGGTGTCGTCGATCCCGGCCACCACTACCTCGGCGCTGGCCACGCCCTCCAGCAGCACCGGAATCACTGCCCGCAAAAACGGCAGGTCACTGCTGCGCAACATCGCAAAGCCGCTGGCCGGGGTGCTGCTGGAGCAGCCGCTGAGGCTGGCGCCCAGCCCGGCGGTGGCCAGGAAGGCGCTGGCGCACAGGCCGAGTTTCAAGACACCGCGCCGTGACAGCGCGGGTGATTCAGTCAGGCTAGGGTTCATTCTTATTGTTATCCCGGTGATGGGTTTGTTAGCGGACGAACAGCTTCTGGATCAACTTCTGGATGGATTTGCCATAGGGCGGGTAAATCAGCTTGGCCGCGTTCAAGCGTTGCTTGATCAGCACGCCCTTGGCCTTGCTGAACGTCAGGAAACCTTCATGACCGTGGTAATGGCCCATGCCCGACGGGCCGATGCCGCCGAAGGGCATGTCGTCCTGGGCTACGTGCAGCAACGTGTCGTTCAGGCACACGCCGCCGGAATGGGTTTCGTGCAGTACGCGGTTCTGTTCCGCCTTGTTGTAGCCGAAGTAATACAGCGCCAGTGGGCGAGGGCGCTGATTGATGTAGGCGAAAGCCTGGTCGAGGCCGCGATACGGCACGATCGGCAGCACCGGGCCGAAGATTTCGTCCTGCATCACGGTCATCTCGTCGCTGACATTCAGCAGCAGGCTGTGGGCCATGCGGCGGTCCTGGCCCTGGTCGTACAGCGGGACCAGGGTGGCACCCTTGTCAGTGGCGTCTTTCACGTAGCCGTTGAGCCGGGCCAACTGTCGTTCGTTGATGATGGCGGTGTAGTCCGGGTTGTCGGCCAGGGTCGGATAGAACCCGCGAACCGCCTTGCTGTAGGCCTCGACGAAGCCGTCTACACGGTCTTCCGGCACCAGCACGTAGTCCGGCGCCACGCAGGTTTGCCCGGCATTCAGCGCCTTGCCGAAGGCGATGCGTTCGGCGGCGTCCTTGAGCGGCACGTCGGCGGAAACAATCGCCGGTGATTTGCCGCCCAGTTCCAGGGTGACCGGCGTCAGGTGTTCGGCCGCCGCGCGCATCACGTGCTTGCCGATGCTGGTGGCGCCGGTGAACAGCAGGTGGTCGAAGCGCAGCTTGGAAAACGCCATGCCCACTTCAGCCTCGCCGAGCACCACGCACACCAGGTCCTCGGGGAAGATCTTCGCCAGCAGCGCCTTGAGCAACTGGCCGGTGGCGGGGGTGGATTCGCTGAGCTTGAGCATCACCCGGTTGCCGGCCGCCAATGCACCCACCAGCGGGCCGATGGCCAGGTACAGCGGGTAGTTCCAGGGCACGATCACCCCGACCACACCCAGGGGTTGATAGATGACCTTGGCGGACGCGGGCTGGAAGGCAATGCCTACAGCGCGGCGGGAAGGTTTCATCCAACCCTTGAGGTGTTTGCTGGCGTAGTGAATGCCATGCAGGCTGGGCATCAGTTCGGCGAACAGGGTTTCGTCGGCGCTGCGGTGGCTGAAATCACTGCTGATGGCGTTGATCAGCGCCTGGCGCTCGTCACTCAACAGCTCGCGCAAGGCCTTGAGCCATTGCTGGCGCTGGGCGGCCGGCGGCATCGGGTTGGCGGCGTAGGCCCGACGTTGGGCGTCGAACAGTTCCTGGAGTTGGTCCAGCGCCTGGGAATCTTGCAGGTAGGCAACGTTGGCAGACATGGCGAAGTTCCCGATTGTTATTGGAATGCTTCAGTTTTTAGAGTCATTGCTCTAAATTGTCAAATAACATTGCACAACGTGCCGATTTATCCGGACAAGGATAGTCCGTAAGATGCCGCCATCACGGGTCTAGAAGTTGATTTCCCATGGCACCACGAGTAAAGACCAGCGAGCGCATTGTGCAAACCAGCCTGGAGCTGTTTAACCAGCAGGGCGAGCGCAGTGTCAGCACCAACCATATCGCTGCCCATATGGAAATTTCCCCGGGCAACCTGTACTACCACTTCCCCAACAAGCAGGCGATTATCGCGGTGCTGTTTCGTGAGTACGAAGCGTTGGTGGACAGTTTCCTGCGCCCGCCCCAGGGCCGTGCGGTGACCGTGGAAGACAAGCGCTTCTACCTGCAGGCGGTGCTGGCCGGCATGTGGCGCTACCGCTTCCTGCACCGTGACCTCGAACACCTGCTGGAAAGCGACCCGGAGCTGGCCACCGGCTATCGGCGGTTCTCCCAGCGTTGCCTGATCCAGGGCGCAGCCATCTACCAGGGGTTTGTCGATGCCGGCATCCTGAACATGGACCCGGTACAAACCGAAGCCCTGACCCTCAACGCCTGGATCATCCTCACCTCATGGGTGCGCTTCCTGTGCACCACCAATGAAAAGTCCACGCACCTGAGCGCTGAGGCCATCAAGCGCGGTGTGTACCAGGTGCTGGTGCTGGAAGCCGGGTTTATCACCCCCAAGGCCAAGGACGCGGTGGATGCACTGTTCAAAGAGTTTTACGTGCCGTTGAATCAGGCGCTGGAAGAAGTGAAGTAGGATGTTTCCCGAACGCTAACCTAGCCACAGGAGTCAGTCATGCCGCTTGCCCAACTGATCAGCCCCCAGCAACTGGCCGAGCGCCAGAAGTCCGGCGGGCTGGTGATCCTCGATTGCCGCTTTGCCCTGGAAGACCCGGACTACGGCCTGTGCAGCTACGCCGAAGGGCATATCGAAGGGGCGCAGTATGCCGATCTGGAGCGCCACCTCAGCGGGCCGATAATCAAGGGCGTGACCGGTCGCCATCCGTTGCCGGCGCCGGATGCGTTTATCCGGCAACTGCGGGCATGGGGCGTTAACGCCGACAGCGATATCGTTTTGTATGACGACGGCCCGGGTGCCTATGCCGCCCGTGCCTGGTGGCTGCTGGCCTGGCTGGGCAAGCGCGACGGTGTGTTCATCCTCGATGGCGGCCTGAAAGCCTGGCACGCGGCGGGCTTCCCGTTGAGCCTGGATGCGCCGGTGATCGAGCCCGGCACCTTCAGCGGCACGCCGGACAACCACCTGCAACTGGACGCCGAACACCTGCAGAAACGCCTTGGCCAGCCCGGCCTGACCCTGATCGACGCCCGCGCCCAGCCGCGTTTTCGTGGTGAAGTAGAGCCGATCGACCCGGTTGCTGGGCATATCCCCGGCGCGCAATGTGCCGCATTCAATGAAAACCTGGGCAGCGACGGCCGTTTCCTGCCGGCGGACCAGCTCAAGCAACGCTTCGCCGCCAAGCTGCAAGACCGCTCGCCGGATGACCTGGTGGCCTACTGCGGCTCCGGCGTGACTGCCTGCCACAACCTGTTTGCGCTGTGCCTGGCGGGTTACCCGTTGGGCAAGTTGTACGCGGGGTCGTGGAGCGAGTGGATCACTGATCCAAAGCGGGAAGTTGCAACAGGCGACTGAGGTCTGCCTGACCCGGTCTGAGCCAAAGTGTGGGAGCTCCCACATTTTTATCGGCGTTGTGTCAGTAGCCACTCCGGGATTCTTCGTTCCAGGTAGTAAGTTGGCTGTTTCAGCGAGCCATCCACAAACCCGACATGCCCGCCCTTGGCCAGCAGTTCGAACTCGGTGCAATCCGACAGTTCGCTGGCCTCGGGCAGGCTGTGGGCGAACACGAACGGGTCGTCCGCGGCCTGGATGATCAGGGTTGGTGTGCGAATGCCCCCGAGGTAGTAGCGGCTGGAGGCGCGGCGGTAGTAGTCCTCGGCACTGAGGAACCCGTGCAGCGGCGCGGTGACGCGGCCGTCAAAGTCCCAGAACGTGCGCATCTTCTCCAGCGAGCCCAGGTCGGCGAGGGTTTTCAGGCCTGCCTCGCGGCCATCCTTGAGAAACCGGCTTTGTTTGACGCGGATATAGGCCAGCATTTCGCGCATGAAATGCTTCTGATAAACCCGAGAAAAGCCCAGGCCAATGCGATCGGCGCACTGATCCAGGCGAAACGGTACCGACACGGCTGCCGCACCTTGCAGCCCGCAGGCTTCGCCGGTTTCGCCCAAGTACTTGAGCAGCACATTGCCGCCCAGTGAATACCCCACCGCATACAGCGGCGCCAACGGGCGCTTGGCCCGCAGGTGAGCGATGGTTTCGGCCAGGTCTTCACTGGCGCCGGAATGGTAGCTGCGGGCAAGCAGGTTGGGTTCGCCGGAGCAGCCACGCCAGTTCAGCGCGACGCTGGCCCAGCCTTGGGTTGCGAGGGCTTTTTGCAGGCCGGCTACATAGGGCGAGTTGGACGAACCGGTCAGCCCGTGCAGTACCAGCACCAGCGGGGTGGTTGCGTCATGGGGCCCATGCCAGTCGAGGTCGAGAAAATCGCCGTCTGCCAGCCACAGCCGTTCGCGCTGGCGTTCGATGTGCGTGGTTTTGCGCCACAGCGGTCCCCACAACGTTTGCAGGTGCGGGTTGCCGAGGCCGAAGGCGGGGGAGAAGCGGTCGAGGGGCGGAGTCATGAAATTCTCGGTGCCGAATGGGCTTGCTCCAATCATTGTAGGAGCGAGCTTGCTCGCGAAAAACTCAAGATCACCGCGTTCCCCTGGTTTCCCGCGTCATCGTTAACGATCTTCGCGAGCAAGCTCGCTCCTACACGGTTCGTTGCCACAACGCGTAATACACCCGCCCGGATTTCTGCTCGCGGTGCAGGCGCCACGTGCCCGGCAGGCCGAGTGTGGACGGTGCGGTTTCGCTTTCAGTGTAGATCCAGGCATCCGGCGCCAACCACTGACGCTCTTCCAGCAGCGCACATACAGTCGGCAGCAGGTTCTGGTTGAACGGCGGATCAAGAAACACCACATCAAACTCACGGGCTTCCTGGGTTTCCAGGTAGCGCAACGCGTCAGCCGTCTGCACTTGCCCGGTGGTGCAACGCAGGGTGCCCAGGTGTTCCTTGAGGCTGGCGACCGCCACATTGCTGGCATCCAGCGCCTGGCCCAGCGCCGCGCCACGGGACAGCGACTCCAGGAACAGCGCGCCGCTACCCGCGAACGGGTCCAGCACCTTGGCCCCGGCGATATACGGCGCGAGCCAGTTGAACAGGGTTTCACGCACGCGGTCTGGCGTCGGGCGCAGGCCCACGACATCAGGGAAGCTCAGCTTACGGCTGCCCCACTCTCCGCCGATGATGCGCAGTTGGCCCACACCGTTGTGAACGTTGTGGACAGGTTTTTTGGGACGGGATGGACGGGCCATTAATGCTCCGGAACCCCGAGCGGTTGCTCGGCGGGTTTATCAGTGGGGGGCGGTAGTGGCTTTTGCGCAATCGTCGGGCCGGCGGTCACGATGACCATCTTGTCGGCACTCAAATGTTTGTTCAAAGCAGCTTTGACCTGGTCAACGGTCAGCGCCTGGGATTGTTTCATGAAATCTTCCAGGTAGCTCAGCGGCAGGTTGTAGAAACCCATGGCGCCCAGCTGCCCGACGATATCGGCGTTGCTCGCGGTGGACAGCGGGAAGCTGCCGGCCAGTTCGCGCTTGGCGTCATCGAGTTCTTTCTGCGTCGGGCCGGTCTTGAGGTAGTCGGCGAGTACGTCCTGCACCAATCGCAGCGTGCCGGCGCTCATTTCGGCGCGGGTTTGCAGGTTGATCATGAACGGGCCGCGTACCTGCATCGGCGAGAAGCCGGAGTATACGCCGTAGGTCAGGCCGCGTTTCTCGCGCACTTCGCTCATCAAACGGGTGCCGAAGCCACCGCCGCCGAGAATCTGGTTACCCAGGGACAGCGCGGCGTAATCCGGGTCGGCACGGTCGATACCCAGTTGCGCCAGCAGCAGGGTTGTCTGCTTGGACGGGAACTCGATGTGGGTGGTGCCAGCCTTGGGCTCGACCGGTTGGGCGATTTTCGCCAGCGCCGGGCCTTTTGGCAGGGACGCGGAAACCTTGGCGGTCATGGCTTCGGCTTCGGCGCGGGTCAGATCGCCGACTACAGAAATCACTGCGTTGCCGGCGGCGTAGGCCTTGGCGTGGAAGTCCTTCAATTGCGCGAGAGTCACCTTCGGCACGCTCTCGGCGTTGCCTTCGCTCGGATGGGCGTAAGGGTGGTCGCCATAGAGCTGCTTGAACAGCTCGATGCTCGCCAGTTTGCCGGGGTTCTGTTTCTGGTATTCAAAGCCGGCCAGCAGTTGGTTCTTGATGCGCGCCAGAGAGTCTGCCGGGAAGGTCGGCTTGCCGATCACGTCGTCAAACAGTGACAGGGCGGCGTCACGCTTGTCGCTGGCGCTCAGGCTGCGCAGGGAAACCAGCGCCATGTCGCGGTAGGCGCCATTGCTGAAATCAGCACCCAGGCCGTCGAAACCGGCGGCAATCTGGCTGACGTCCTTGCCCGGCACGCCTTCGTTGAGCATTGCGTTGGTCAACAGCGCCAGGCCTGGTGTTGCGCCGTCCTGGCTGCTGCCGGCGGCGAACAGGATGCGCATGTCGAACATCGGCAGTTCATGGGCTTCGACGAACAGCACCTTGGCGCCTTCGGCGGTGGTCCAGGTTTGCACGTCGAGCTTGCGGTTGGTCGGCGCCTTGTCGTCCAGCTCGGCCAGGGATTGCAGCTTGTTGGCGGACTTGGCCTGCTCCAGCGCCTGGCTGGCGACGGATTCGCTGGGGCGCAGCAAGTACACCGCGCAGGCCGCAGCCAAAGTCACCACGATCAGGCCGGGCAGCACCAGGCGGTTGTTTTTACGTTCACTCATGAGCGGTCTCCTCAGGCAAGACATGGGCGACGCTGAGACGTTCGCGGGTGAAATAGGTGCGTGCAGCTTTCTGGATATCTTCGGCGGTGACGCTTTGCAGCTCGGCCAGCTCGGTGTCCATGAGTTTCCAGGACAGGCCCACCGTCTCCAGGGAGCCGATGGCAGTGGCTTGGCTGGTAATCGAGTCGCGCTGGTAAACCACGCCGGCGATGACCTGGGCGCGGATACGCTCCAGTTCTTCAGCGCTCGGTGGCTTGGCCTTCAGCTCATCCAGCAGGCGCCAAAGGCCGGCTTCAGCCTGGGCCACGGTCTTTTTCTTTTGCAGGTTCGGTGTGGCAGTCAGGGTGAACAGGCTGTCACCGCGGGTGTAGGCGTCGTAGCTCGACGAGCCGCCGGACACCAGCTCTTCGCCGCGCTCCAGTTGTGTCGAGATGCGCGCGCTATAGCCGCCGTCCAGCAGGGCCGAGATCAGGCGCAGGGCGTTGACCGAGCGTTTGTCTTCAGCGGTGGCCAGGCTCGGCACGTTGAAACCAAGGATCACGCTCGGCAGTTTGGTCTGTACATGCATAGTCAGCAGGCGTTCACCGGGCTCGGCCAGCTCCAGCGGGATTTTCGCCGGGGGGACGTCGCGCTTGGGGATCGGGCCGAAATAGCGCTGGGCCAGGGTTTTGACTTCATCCGGGGTTACGTCGCCCACCACTACCAGGGTGGCGTTGTTCGGCACGTACCAGGATTGGTACCAGTGGCGCAGCTCTTCAACCTTCATGCGGTCCAGGTCGGCCATCCAGCCGATGGTCGGCGTGTGGTAGCCG
Organism: Pseudomonas sp. D8002; assembly: GCF_013385695.1. Lineage (NCBI taxonomy): Bacteria > Pseudomonadati > Pseudomonadota > Gammaproteobacteria > Pseudomonadales > Pseudomonadaceae > Pseudomonas > Pseudomonas sp. D8002. Next base: position 257,049 of record NZ_JACAPM010000024.1, on the reverse strand, counting down.
CTGGCCGGGTAGGCCATGGCCTTGAAGCGCTCATAGGCCTTGGACATCGGGTTGTCGTCGGTGCGCATCCGGCGCTCTTCCTTGATCACCTCGATCTCGCGGCTGAACTCGTCGGCCGGCAGGCGCAGGCTGGCCATGCGGTCGGCTTCCAGCTCGAAGGCGACACCCAGGCGGTCACGGGCGAGCACTTGGTAGTAAGCGGTGTAGTCGTCGCTGGTGAAGGCGTTTTCTTCGGCGCCCAGGTCACGCAGGATCAACGAAGCCTCGCCGGGGCCGACCTTGGCGCTGCCCTTGAACATCATGTGTTCCAGGGCGTGGGACAAACCGGTCTGGCCCGGGGTTTCGTAGCTGGAGCCCACCTTGTACCAGACCTGGGAAACCACCACCGGGGCGCGATGGTCTTCGCGCACGACGACCTTGAGGCCGTTGTCCAGGGTGAATTCGTGGGTGGGTTGTGGGTCGGCAGCCAAAGCTGAAAGGGGCAGACAAACTGTGCTGAGCAGCAGGCCTGCGGCGCGGCGGGCTAGAGCATTCATTCGTTTTTAAACCTGTTGGGCTGCCCGCTTGGTCTTAGCGTCGGCGGGCGAGGAGGTGCTAGGATACTGGTCCGACCTAGGGACGGCCACTATGGCTGTCTTGTTAAGGCTCTATTTAGGCCTTACAAAATGTTGCGCATGAACGAGCTGGCTAAAAAACAGTCTGTTACGCATCGAATTTTATTTACCGGCACGCCCCCTGGCGCGTCGCTACCTTGAGATAGCCGTCTCCATGTTTGGTTCCAACGACGACAAGAAGACCCCAGCTGCGGCTGGCGAGAAAAAAGGCCTGTTCGGATGGCTGCGCAAAAAGCCGCAGGAAACCGTCGTCGAACAGCCGCAGGTTCAAGCTGAACCGATCCCCGAATCCATAGTAGAAGCCGAACCGGTTGCCGAAACCCCGGCCCCGGTGGTGTTGCCGATGGCCGAGCCGGTGTTGCAGCCCGTGGTTGAGCCAGAACCTGCGCCAGAGCCAGAGCACAAGCCATGGCTGGTGTTGCCGGTGGCAGAAGAGCCTGTAGCACTGGTTGAAGACGAGCAGGCCGCGCATGTGACGCCGCCGATTCCGGCCCTCGTGGAGCCTGCGCCCGTTGTGGTCCAAGCGCCGCCAGTGGTTGAGGTGCCTGCACCGGTGGTCGCCGAACCTGTTCCGGTCGCCGTCGCCGCGCCAGCAGTCATCGAAGAGCCTGCTGTTCCTGCCGAAACCGGCAAGACCGGTTTCTTCGCCCGCCTCAAGCAAGGCCTGAGCAAGACCAGCGCCAGCATCGGCGAAGGCATGGCCAGCCTGTTCCTCGGCAAAAAGACCATCGATGACGAGCTGCTGGAGGACATCGAAACCCGCCTGCTGACCGCCGACGTGGGCGTCGAAGCCACCGCCGTGATCATCCAGAGCCTGACCCAGAAGGTCGCGCGCAAGCAGCTGACCGACGCCGATGCGCTCTACAAGTCGCTGCAGGCCGAGCTGGCCAACATGCTCAAGCCGGTGGAAGCGCCGCTGATCATCGATACGCAGAAAAAGCCGTTTGTGATCCTGGTGGTTGGCGTCAACGGCGCCGGCAAGACCACCACCATCGGCAAGTTGGCGAAGAAGCTGCAACTGGAAGGCAAGAAAGTCATGCTCGCCGCCGGTGACACCTTCCGTGCCGCCGCCGTGGAGCAATTGCAGGTCTGGGGCGAGCGCAACAAGATCCCGGTCATCGCCCAGCACACCGGCGCCGATTCGGCCTCGGTGATCTTCGATGCGGTGCAGGCCGCCAAGGCGCGCAACATCGATGTGCTGATCGCCGATACCGCCGGTCGCTTGCACACCAAAGACAACCTGATGGAAGAGCTGAAGAAAGTTCGCCGCGTGATCGGCAAGCTCGACGCCGACGCGCCCCACGAGGTGTTGCTGGTGCTGGACGCCGGTACCGGCCAGAACGCCATCAGCCAGGCCAAACAATTCCACCAGACGGTCCAGCTGACCGGCCTGGCATTGACTAAGCTCGACGGCACGGCCAAGGGCGGTGTGATCTTCGCCCTGGCGAAGCAGTTCGGGTTGCCGATTCGTTACATCGGCGTCGGTGAAGGCATCGACGACCTGCGCACTTTTGAAGCCGAACCCTTTGTACAGGCACTGTTTGCCGAGCGGGAGCGTTCATGATTCGTTTCGAACAGGTCGGTAAACGCTACGCCAACGGGCATGTCGGCTTGCATGAGCTGAGTTTCCGGGTGCGTCGCGGCGAATTCTTGTTTGTGACCGGCCATTCGGGTGCCGGTAAAAGTACCTTGTTGCGCCTGCTGCTGGCCATGGAACGCCCAACCACCGGCAAACTGCTGCTGGCGGGCCAGGACCTGGCAACCATCAGCAACGCACAGATTCCATTCCTGCGCCGCCAGATCGGCGTGGTGTTCCAGAACCACCAGTTGCTGTTCGATCGCACGGTGTTCAACAACATCGCCTTGCCGTTGCAGATTCTCGGTCTGTCCAAGGCCGAAATCGTCAAGCGCGTGGATTCGGCCCTGGAGCGCGTGGCGCTGTCGGACAAGACCGACCTGTACCCAGGCGACCTGTCCACCGGCCAGCAACAGCGCGTCGGCATCGCCCGCGCCATCGTCCATCGCCCGGCCTTGCTGCTGGCGGACGAACCCACCGGTAACCTCGACCCGCGCCTGGCCGCAGAAATCATGGGCGTGTTCGAAGACATCAACCGCCTGGGCACCAGCGTGCTGATCGCCAGTCACGACCTGGCGCTGATCGCCCGCATGCGCCACCGCATGCTGACCCTGCAACGCGGCCGCCTGATCGGTGACGGGGAGGCTGGGGTATGAGTGCAACACGCAGCCCGAAGGTTTCCGAGCGCGTCGCGCCAAAGGCGGCCGACCCGCAGCCACAGAAGAAAAAACGCGACGAAGACGATGGCCCGGATTTCGGCACCCTGGTGCATGCCTGGATCGAAAGCCACCGTGCCAGCCTGGTAGACAGCCTGCGCCGCCTCGGCAAGCAGCCGATCGGCAGCTTTTTTACCTGCCTGGTCATGGCCGTGGCCTTGAGCCTGCCCATGGGCTTGTCATTGCTGCTGAACAATGTCGAGCGCCTTGGCGGTTCGTGGCAGCGGGCGGCGCAGATTTCCCTGTACCTGAACCTGGATGCCAGCGCCCAGGACGGTGAGTCCCTGCGCGACCAGATCAAGGGCATTCCGGGTGTGGCCGAGGCTGAGTACATCAGCCGCGATCAAGCCCTGGAAGAGTTCCAGCAACAGTCCGGCCTGGGCGAGGCGCTCAAGGAGTTGCCGCAAAACCCGCTGCCGGGCGTGGTGCTGGTCACCCCGAACGAGGTCGACAAGACCACCCTGGAAGCCCTGCGACAAAAACTCGCAGAGCTGCCGAAGGTCCAACAGGCACAACTTGATCTAGTCTGGGTAGAGCGGTTGGCCGCGATTCTCAAGCTGGGCGACCGGTTTGTGTTCGGCCTGACGGTGTTGCTGGTGTCTGCATTACTTTTGGTGATAGGCAATACCATTCGTCTTCATATTGAAAACCGCCGCACCGAGATAGAAGTGATTAAACTCGTCGGCGGCACGGACAGCTATGTGCGTCGGCCTTTTCTGTACATGGGCGCGCTGTATGGCTTCGGTGCGGGAATTTTGTCCTGGGGCGTACTGGCTTTTGGCCTGAACTGGCTGAACGACGCGGTGGTGGGGCTTGCCGGTTTGTACGGCAGCGATTTTGCCCTGGCCGGCGTGCCGGCAGCCGATGGTCTGTCATTGTTGCTTGGGGCAGTGCTCTTGGGGTATATCGGTGCTTGGATTGCGGTCGCACGGCATTTACGTGAGCTGGCACCGAAGTAGTTAATGTCAGGGTAATGTGGTTTCGTTTGTATTGACCGTATCAGTGGTTTAGGGAACTTGTCCTACGGTTCCCGGTCAATTTTCGCAGTGCTGAACTGCACGAGTTATGTGAGTCGGAGGTTTTTTCGTATGACCACTTCTTTGCAACCTGCTTATGCTCTGGTCCCGGGTGCGAACCTGGAGGCCTATGTGCACACGGTCAACAGCATTCCATTGCTGACGCCCGAGCAGGAGCGTGAACTGGCCGAGAGTCTCTACTATGAGCAGGATTTGGGGGCGGCTCGGCAGATGGTGCTCGCCCACCTGCGTTTTGTCGTACATATCGCCCGTAGCTATAGCGGCTACGGCCTGGCCCAGGCTGACCTGATTCAGGAAGGCAACGTTGGCCTGATGAAAGCCGTGAAGCGCTTCAACCCGGAAATGGGTGTGCGCCTGGTGTCGTTTGCTGTGCACTGGATCAAGGCGGAAATTCACGAATTCATCCTGCGCAACTGGCGCATCGTGAAAGTCGCGACCACCAAGGCCCAGCGCAAACTGTTCTTCAACCTGCGCAGCCAGAAGAAACGCCTGGCGTGGCTGAACAACGAAGAAGTGCATCGCGTGGCCGAAAGCCTCGGCGTAGAGCCACGTGAAGTGCGCGAGATGGAAAGTCGCCTGACCGGCCATGACATGGCCTTCGACCCGGCCGCCGAAGCGGACGACGACAGCGCCTTCCAATCGCCGGCCAACTATCTGGAAGACCACCGGTACGACCCGGCGCGTCAGCTGGAAGATGCCGACTGGAGCGACAACTCCAATCACAACCTGCACGAAGCGCTGGAAGTGCTGGACGACCGCAGCCGTGACATTCTCTACCAGCGCTGGTTGGCAGAAGAAAAAGCCACGCTGCACGACCTGGCGCAGAAGTACAACGTGTCGGCCGAGCGGATTCGTCAGCTCGAGAAGAGTGCGATGAACAAGCTGAAACTGTCGATCGCCGCCTGACACAGGTAGCTAGGACAGCGCGATCGAAATGTGGGAGCGGGCTTGCTCGCGAAGGCGGTGGATCAGTCACCTAAAGTATTGACTGGCACACCGCTTTCGCGAGCAAGCCCGCTCCCACTTTTGTTTTGTGGTGGGTCAGTCAGCCCAAGGCGCCTTGCGCGAGTTGTTCAGCTCATTCAAATAGCTGTCGCCACCCAACTGACTCATCTGCTGCCGAATCCACGCCGCCCGTCGCGCGACATACGACGTTGGATGGCTGGCACTCCACACCCGCGGGTTAGGCAACACCGCCGCCAGGTAGCTGGCCTGCTGGCGGGTCAGCGCCTTGGCGCTCACGCCAAAGTGATGCCGCGCCGCCGCTTCGGCGCCGAACACGCCTTCATCCCACTCCACGCTGTTGAGGTACACCTCAAGAATTCGCTGCTTGGGCCAGAGAATCTCGATCAGCCCGGTAAACCAGGCTTCCAGGCCCTTGCGGAAATAGCTGCGGCCGGTCCATAAAAACAGGTTCTTCGATACCTGCTGGCTCAAGGTGCTGGCGCCACGAATCGAACCGCCACGCTCGTTATGCTGCAATGCCGCCTGGATCGCGCCGAAATCAAAACCCCAATGTTGCGGGAAGCGCTGGTCTTCGCCGGCCATCACCGCCACTTTCAGCTCGTCGGAGATCTGATCCCACGGCACCCACGTGCGCTGTACGTCAATCGGCTCGCCGTCGACCCAGGACTCGACCTTGCGCTCAACCATCAGCGCAGTGCCCGGTGGTGGCACGAAACGGAACAGCAGCACCAGCAGCACGCTGCCGATGGCAAACCACTTGAGGGCTTTGAGAAAACGCTTGAAGAGGAGACGCAGCATAGAGATGGCTTGGCCGAACCCGTTGAGCGGGCCATTATACAGACCCTGCCCCCTGAGTCTGACTGGAGTTCCTCATGTTGCGTGGCTTTCTGATGCTGGCTGCCTTTTTCGGTTTCACCGGCGTCGCCCTGGGCGCGTTTGCCGCCCACGGCCTGAAAAACCGCCTGAGCGCCGAGTACCTGGCGATTTTCCACACCGGCGTGACCTACCAGTTGGTGCACACCCTGGCGCTGTTCGGCGTGGCACTGTTGGCGGCGCACATTCCGGGCAGGCTGGTGACGTGGGCGGGGGTGTCCTTTGCCGTGGGCATCCTGCTGTTCTCCGGCAGCCTGTATGTGCTGACCATGACCGGCATCAGCAAGCTCGGCATCATCACCCCGTTTGGTGGCCTGGCGTTCCTGCTGGGCTGGTTCTTCCTCGGTTTGGCGGCGTGGCGTCTACAGGCTGCCTGACCAAGGGGCTTGGGCCAGCAACGCCAATCACGCTAGAATGCTGGCCCCTAAAAACGATGGCGGCCCGTGGCATGCGCATTCAGTTGAACGGCGAACCCTTTGAACTGCCCGACGGTGAAACCGTTGCGGCCCTGCTGACCCGTCTGGACTTGACCGGACGCCGCGTCGCAGTGGAGCTCAACCAGGATATCGTCCCGCGTAGCCAGCACGTCGAGACCGCGCTCACCGAGGGTGACCAGGTCGAAGTGGTCCACGCCATCGGCGGCGGCTAGCCGTCCGGCGCTCCAGGGCGCCAACCCGCATTCTGCAGAACCTCACCCCAACTCGAGGATTTCCCATGAGCATCGTTCGTAGCGACAAGCCTTTCGTCCTGGCCGGTCGTACCTTCCAGTCGCGTCTGCTGGTCGGCACCGGCAAGTACCGCGACATGGAAGAAACCCGCCTGGCCATCGAAGCCTCGGGCGCCGAGATCGTTACTTTCGCCGTGCGCCGCACCAACCTCGGCCAGATCGAGGGCGAGCCGAACCTGCTCGAAGTGCTGTCGCCGGATCGCTACACCTTCCTGCCGAACACCGCCGGTTGCTACGACGCCATCGAAGCCGTGCGCACCTGCCGCCTGGCCCGTGAGCTGCTCGACGGCCACAACCTGGTGAAGCTGGAAGTGCTGGCCGACCAGAAAACCCTGTTCCCCAACGTGATCGAAACCCTCAAGGCCGCCGAGACCCTGGTCAAGGAAGGCTTCGACGTGATGGTCTACACCAGCGACGACCCGATCATCGCCCGCCAACTGGCCGAAATCGGCTGCATCGCGGTGATGCCGCTGGCCGGTCTGATCGGTTCCGGCCTGGGTATCTGCAATCCGTACAACCTGCAGATCATCCTTGAAGAAGCCAAGATCCCGGTGCTGGTGGATGCGGGCGTGGGCACTGCCTCCGACGCCACCATCGCCATGGAACTGGGTTGCGATGCGGTGCTGATGAACTCGGCCATCGCCCATGCCCAGCAGCCGGTCCTGATGGCTGAAGCCATGAACCACGCAATTGTCGCCGGCCGCCTGGCGTACCTCGCCGGGCGCATGCCGAAAAAACTTTACGCCAGCGCCTCCTCGCCGCTGGATGGTCTGATCAAGTAAGAGCCATTGATGACTGAATCAAACGAAACGCCGAACACCCTGGAAGAAGGCGACGAGTCCAAGCACCGCCGCATCAAGAGTTTTGTGATGCGCGCCGGTCGCATGACCGAGGGCCAGCAAAAGGGCCTGGAGCAGGGCACGCCGCTGTTCGTCCTGCCGCTGGCAGACGCGCCGGTGGATTACGACCAGGTGTTTGGCCGCTCGGCACCACGCTCCCTGGAGATTGGCTTCGGCATGGGCCATTCCCTGCTGGAAATGGCCGCGGCTTCGCCGGAGCAGGATTTTATCGGGGTTGAAGTACACCGTCCGGGTGTTGGCGCGCTGCTGAACGGCGTGCTGACTCAGGGCCTGACCAACCTGCGGGTCTACGACTGCGACGCGATCGAAGTGCTCAACCGCTGCATCGCCGACAACAGCCTCGACCGCCTGATGCTATTCTTCCCGGACCCCTGGCACAAGAGCCGCCACCACAAGCGCCGCATCGTCCAGGCTTCCTTCGCGGAACTGGTGCGCAGCAAGCTGAAAGTGGGCGGCATCCTGCACATGGCCACCGACTGGGAACCGTATGCCGAGTACATGCTGGAAGTGATGAACGTCGCCCCTGGCTACCGCAACCTGGCGGAAGACGGCAAATGCGTCCCGCGCCCGGCCGAGCGGCCGATCACCAAGTTCGAACGTCGCGGCGAGCGACTCGGGCATGGGGTTTGGGATTTGAAGTTCGAGAAAGTGGACTGATAAGTCCCAGGCTTGAAATGCAGTAAAAAATGTGGGAGCGGGCTTGCTCGCGAATGCGGTAGATCAGTCGACATTTACGCTGACTGACACACCGCATTCGCGAGCAAGCCCGCTCCCACATTTGTTTTGTGCCGCGCTTAAGGTCAGCGGCGATCCGCCACCACCCCAATCAACACCAGCACCACCAACAACACCGGCGCCAGGCTGTAGTTGTTGAACTGGCTCAACCCGCGAACAATCCACGGCGTGGCATAGATCAGTGCTGCACCGCTGCCGATCATGCACACCAGCGCCATCAGCGGCACGCGCAGCGCACCCGCGATGCTGCCCAGCCGTGCTTCGACCCAGCCCTTGATGTCGGCGCCAAACAGCACCAACAGGCAGCCTACCAACGCCAGGGAGATTTCCGACAGGTTGCTACGGCTCCAGCGGGATACGGTGGCGAGCAGGTCGAGTACCAGATCCATTTGATTTCCTTAAGAGCAATCAGCTCAAAAACTTCTGCAGCAGGTCATTGAGAAAGAGTTGCCCGCGGTCGGTGGCCGCCAGGCGTGACGGTTCGACCTGCATCAGGCCACTTTGTTCTGCCTCGCGGCGAGCTTCATCGAGGCTGGCCAGTTCGAGGCCGGTACGCTCGGCGTAAAGCCTGGCTTCGACGCCGTCGGTGAGGCGCAGGGCGTTCATCAGGAACTCGAACGGTAACTCTTCGTTGGTCAGTTCTTTCGCGCCGGCCTGGTAGTTTTTCGCCGGGTTGAGGTAGTCCTTCGGTGCCCGGGTTTTCCAGGTGCGCACGATGCGCCCATCCGGATGGCTGAGCTTGCCGTGGGCACCGGCGCCGATGCCGATAAAATCGCCAAAGCTCCAGTAGTTCAGGTTATGCCGCGCCGGCCGGCCCGGTTGGGCGTAGGCCGAGACTTCGTACTGGGCGTAACCGTGTTCGGCGAGCAACGCCTGGCCGGCTTCCTGGATGTCCCACAGGGTGTCGTCTTCCGGCAGCACGGGCGGCTGGTTCCAGAACACGGTGTTGGGTTCCAGGGTCAGTTGATACCAGGACAGATGCGTGGGCTTTAGGGCAATGGCCTGGCGCAGGTCGCCCAGGGCGTCCTCCAGGGACTGATCGGGCAAACCGTGCATCAAGTCCAGGTTGAAGTTGTCGAACCCGGCCTGGCGCGCCATGCCGGCGGCACGCACGGCTTCGTCACCGTTGTGGATGCGGCCCAGGGCTTCGAGTTTTTCCTGCTGGAAACTCTGGATGCCAATCGACAGCCGATTGATCCCCAGCTTGCGGTACGCCACGAACTTCTCTTGCTCGAAGGTACCGGGGTTGGCTTCCAGGGTGATCTCGATATCGCCGGCAAACGGGATGCGCGCTTCCACGCCCTTGAGCAACCGGCCCAGGGCAACGGCGCTGAACAGGCTTGGGGTGCCGCCGCCGAAAAAGATCGAACTCAGCTCACGGCCGTACACCGCGTGCAGGTCCTGATCGAGGTCGGCCAGCAACGCGTCGACGTACTCTTCCTCCGGCAGCACCTTGCTGGCGGTGTGGGAGTTGAAGTCGCAATAGGGGCATTTGCGCACGCACCACGGGATGTGGATATACAGCGCCAGGGGCGGCAGGTGAGGCAGGGCCGCCCGAGGTGTTTGCGCGCCACCGAGAATCAGTGGCTGCGCGGAGGTGTTCTGAGTCATTTCATGCCCAGGCGCTGGCGCAGCAAATCCATTGCGCGGGCGCGGTGGCTGATCTGGTTCTTGTCGGCCGGGCTCAGTTCGGCACTGGAGACGTTGCGCTCCGGCACCCAGAACAGCGGGTCGTAGCCGAACCCGTGCTCGCCGCTGGCCGCATGCAGGATGCGACCATGCCACAAGCCTTCGCAGAGGATCGGCAATGGATCATCGGCGTGACGCACCAGGGCCAGCACGCAGACGAACTGCGCGCCGCGCATCGCGTCGGGCACGTCCTTGAGGGCGTCCAGCAGCTTGGCGTTGTTGGCCGCGTCGCCTTTACCGTCGGCGTAACGTGCCGAGTAGATGCCAGGCGCGCCGCCCAGGAAGTCCACGGCCAGGCCCGAATCGTCAGCCAGTGCCGGCAGGCCGGAAATACGCGCGGCGTTGCGGGCTTTGAGGATGGCGTTCTCGACAAACGACAGGCCGGTCTCTTCCGGCTCTACCTGGCTGAACTCGCCAATCGAGCGCAGTTGCACCGAGTCGCCGAGCATGGCCTGGAGTTCTTTGAGCTTGCCGGCGTTATGGCTGGCCAGTACGAGTTGAGTAAGGTTCATCATTGCGCCGGAAACAGTTCCTGGTTGAAACTGAAACCGTGGGCTTTGCCACCGGTTTCAACGTTGATGGTGAAAATCTTGGTTTCCTGCTGCGGCACCGGGTACTGGGCGACGTAAAGCGTAGAACCTTTCTGGGTAATTTTCTTGAACGTCAGCATCTCGCTCTTGCCGCCCAGATCCTTGATTGTGCCGGTAACGGTGGCGTCTATCGATTCGACGCCCTTGTTTACGAACACATTGATCATGCCCAGCTCTTTGCTGCGTACGATCCCGGCTTCCTGAGCCATTTCCGGCGTCAGGAAGCTGGTGGTCAGGGTGTTGTAGTGCACCGTGATATCGCCGAATTCTTTCTGACGATTACCATCGATAACATCCGCCGCCATAGCGCTGACGCTCAGGCACGCGGTGAGTAGAAAAACAGCCAGGCGACTCATGATCGTCCTCCTTGAAAATGGTTAGACGGCAATCTGGTGGTCCGTCAGGCCCGGGCTGCTGACCCGGTAGATCCCGATCTCACCCAGCAGGTTGGGCCATAGCTTACTCGCCCAGCCGTGACGATGCTGTTGATCGACGGCAAGGCGGTTGATGACTTTGGCTTCGCGCTCGCCGCACAGCGCTTCGAAGTCTTCAAAGGTGCAGAAGTGGATGTTGGGCGTGTTGTACCAGGTGTACGGCAGGAAGTCCGACACCGGCATGCGGCCCTTGGTGGCCAGGTACCAGCGGCAGCGCCAGTGGCCGAAATTGGGGAAAGTAATGATGCACTGGCGGCCGACGCGCAACATTTCGTCGAGGATCCGGTCCGGGTAGTGCACGGCTTGCAGGGCCTGGGTCATGACCACGATGTCGAAGCTGTTGCTGGCAAAGTTGCCGAGGCCCTTGTCCAGGTCCTGCTCGATCACGTTGATGCCCTTGGCCACGCACTGGGCGATGTTGTCCGGGTCGTTTTCCAGGCCATAGCCGGTGACTTGCTTGTTGTCGCGCAGCCAGCTCAGCAGTTCGCCATCGCCGCAACCCAAGTCGAGCACGCGGCTGCCGGCGGGGATCCAGTCTTGGATGATTTCCAGGTCGGCTCTCATGGCGTTCTCACAGTGCTATTCGGTTCATGTAATTGCTAAAAGCCTGCAAGTAACGCGGGATCGGGATCAGGAAGGCGTCGTGGCCTTGCGGTGCGTCGATCTCCAGGTAGCAGACGTCTTTCTTCGCGGCCATCAGCGCATCCACCAATTCCCGCGAGCGGGCCGGGGAGAAGCGCCAGTCGGTGGTGAACGACATCACGCAGAACTTGGCGGTGGCCGCCTCGAAGGTGCGCGCCAGGTCATCGTCGAAATTCGCCGCCGGGTCGAAGTAGTCCAGGGCCTTGGTCATCAGCAGGTAGGTGTTGGCGTCGAAACGCCCGGAAAACTCCTCGCCTTGATAACGCAGGTAGCTCTCGACCTGGAATTCGACGCTGTGGAAGTCGTAGTTGAGCTTTTCGCTCTTGAGGCCTCGGCCGAATTTTTCGCCCATGGAGTCATCCGACAGGTAGGTGATGTGCCCGACCATGCGCGCGAGCATCAGCCCGCGCTTGGGGATCACGCCCGCTTCCTGGAACGAACCGCCGTGGAACTCCGGGTCGGTGAGGATCGCCTGGCGCGCCACTTCGTTGAAGGCGATGTTCTGCGCCGACAGCTTGGGGGCCGAGGCGATGGCCAGGCAATGGCGCACGCGGTCCGGGTAGGTGATGGTCCATTGCAGGGCCTGCATGCCGCCCAGGCTGCCGCCGATCACGGCGGCCCATTGGGCGATGCCCAGTACGTCGGCCAGGCGCGCCTGGCTGTGCACCCAGTCTTCCACGGTCAGCACCGGGAAATCGGCGCCAAACGGCTTGCCTGTTTCCGGGTTGAGGCTGCTGGGGCCGGTGGAGCCGTTGCAGCCGCCGAGGTTGTTCAGGCTGACCACGAAGAACTTGTTGGTGTCGATGGGCTTGCCGGGGCCGATGCAGCTGTCCCACCAGCCGGGCTTGCGCTCGTCCATGCTGTGGAAACCCGCAGCGTGGTGGTGGCCGGACAGGGCGTGGCAGATCAGCACGGCGTTGCTGGCCGTAGCGTTCAGTTGGCCGTAGGTTTCATAGATCAGGTCGTAGGCGGGCAGCGAACGGCCGCAGGCCAGGGCCAGCGGTTCGCTGAAGTGCGCCACTTGGGGCACGACCAGTCCAACAGAATCGGGGGGGAAGGCAGTTGGCATCGACCCTGCTCTCGTTTAAATGAGGCGTAAGTCTAAAGACCGCTGCACCCAGCGGCAAGCAAAGGCCTGCGGCTGGTGTTTTTAAGGCTTTTTGTGGCGAGGAAGCTTGCTCCCGCTGGAGCGCGAAGCGGTCCCGGTCCGGTTGCCGCGATTTTGCATATGCAACGCGGTCGGCCGTTTTGGGGCTGCTGCGCAGCCCAGCGGGAGCAAGCTCCCTCGCCACATTGTCGTCAGATCAGACCGAACAGTTCTTTGGGCATGAATGCATAGAACGCCAAACGTGGAATCACCCAGCTTTGCAGCAACTGGATCGCGATAAACGCGAAGATCGGCGAGATGTCCAGGCCACCCAGGTTAGGTACCAGGCGACGGAACGGTGCCAGCACCGGCTCAGTGATCTGTGCCACCAGTTCGGCACCCGGGCTGCGGCTGCCCGGAGCGACCCAGGACAGGATCACGCTGATGATCATCGACCAGAAAATGATCTTCAGGAACAGCGAGAAGATCCCGATCAAGGCCCACGGCAGCAACAGCAGCGTGGTGGCCTGATAGCCATTGAGCAGCAGGATGACCGCGAACAGCAGGATCTGCAGCAGCAGCGCCAATACCAGCGACGACATGTCCAGGCCGAACAGGCTCGGGATCACCCGGCGCAGAGGCTTGAGCAGCGGCTGCGTGGCCTTTACCACGAACTGGCACAGCGGGTTGTAGAAGTTCGCCCGCACCAGTTGCAGGATAAAACGCATCAGCACGATCAGCAGGTACAGGCTGCCCAGGGTCTGGATGATGAAAATGGCAGCGTCATTGATTCCGAGCATGTTTGATTCCTATGTAGGGGACGACTATTTGCCCAGCTGCTCGGCCATTTCGGCCGAACGATGTGCTGCGGCACCCAGTGCTTTTTCCACCAGGGCTTCAAAGCCCCCGGCCTGGAACGATTCGATTGCCGCCTGGGTCGTGCCGCCGGGCGAGGTCACGCGACGGCGCAACTCGGCCGCGTCGACATCGCTGGTCACGGCCATCTGCGCGGCGCCCAGTGCGGTCTGCTCGGCCAGTTGCTCGGCGACTTCCTGCGGCAGGCCGAGTTTCACGCCAGCGGCGGTCATGGCCTCGATCAGCAGGAAGAAATACGCCGGGCCACTGCCGGAGACGGCGGTGACGGCGTCCAGTTGCTGCTCTTGTTCCAGCCACACGGCGAGACCTACGGCGGACAGCAGCTCTTGTGCCTGGTCGCGCTGTTGGGCAGTGACTTCGGATGTGGCGTACAAGCCGCTCACGCCCTTGCGCAGCAGCGCCGGGGTGTTGGGCATGCAACGCACAATCGGCTGGGCGCCGAGCCAGTGGGTCATGCTGGCGCAAGTGATGCCGGCGGCGATGGACACCACCAGTTGATGGGGCTTGAGGCTTGGGCGCAGGCTTTCGCACACGGCTTTCATGGCTTGTGGCTTGACCGCCAGCACTACCACGTCCACGCCTTCAATCGCTTCTGCGTTGTCGGCGAAGGTGTCGATGCCGTGCTCGGCGCTGACGCGGGCGCGGGTGTCGGCGCCCGGGTCGCTGGCGCGAATCTGTTGTGCTTCCAGGCCCTTGGCCCGCAGGCCGCCGATCAGGCTGGCCGCCATGTTGCCGGCGCCGATAAAGGCAATACGCGTGTTGCTCATGACAGGTCCTTACTCAGATGGAAGTCAGCCATTTCACGGCTGGCCATAGTCGCGGGCACCAAACAGGGCGGTACCGATCCGCACCCAGGTGGCCCCTTGGGCGATGGCCGACTCAAGGTCATGGCTCATGCCCATGGAAAGTGTGTCGAGCCCCAGGTCGAGGCTCGCTTGCAGGTCGCGCACGGTGGCGAAGGCTGCGTCTTGCTCTGCACGGTCGTCGGTCGGCTCGGGAATCGCCATCAGGCCGCGCAGCTTCAGGCGCGGCAGGGCGCTGATGGCTTCGGCCAGGGCGGGCAGGTCGGCGGGTGTACAGCCGGACTTGCTGGCTTCGCCACTGACGTTGACCTGGATGCAGATATTCAGCGGCGGCAGGTCAGCCGGGCGTTGTTCGGACAGGCGTTGTGCGATTTTCAGGCGGTCCACGGAATGCACCCAGGCGAAGTTCTCGGCGATCGCACGAGTCTTGTTCGATTGAATGGGGCCGATGAAGTGCCAACTCAAGGGCAGGTCGGTTAATTCGGCCTGTTTGCCCAGGGCTTCCTGCAGATAGTTCTCGCCAAAGTCACGCATCCCGGCGGCATAGGCTTCGCGCACGGCCTGTGCGGGTTTGGTCTTGCTCACGGCCAGCAGGTGCACGCTGCCTGCGTCGCGCTGCGCGGCCTCGGCGGCTGCCCGGATCCGCTCGGAAACCAGGCCGATGTTGTCTGCTATGGTCGACATTCAAGTTGCGCCCGTGGATATGGAGTCCGCGGCATTCTACTGGAAATGGAAAGCCCTATGGATATCACTGAACTGCTGGCCGCCGGCGTACGCCTGCGGGCCTCCGACCTGCATCTGTCGGCGGGGTTGGCGCCGATGCTGCGAGTGGATGGCGAGATCTGGCCACTCGATTGGCCTGTACTTGCGCCGGTGCAAGTGGCGGCGTTGCTCAGCCCTTTGCTGAACAATCACCAGCAAAAGGATTTCGAAACATCTCTTGAAACGGATTTTGCCTTCGAGTTGCCCGAGGTGGCGCGGTTTCGGGTGAATGTGTTCCAGCAGCACCGGGGCATGGGCGCGGTGTTTCGTACCATCCCCTCAACCGTGCAGAGCCTGGAACACCTGGGGTTGGGCGAGGTGTTCCGGCGCATCGCAGACTTGCCACGGGGGCTGGTGCTGGTCACCGGGCCGACCGGTTCCGGCAAGTCCACCACCCTGGCAGCGATGATCGACTACCTCAACACCCATCGTCGCCAGCACATCCTCACCCTTGAAGACCCGATCGAGTTTATCCACCAACCGAAAAATGCCCTGATCAACCAGCGACAGGTGCATCGCGATACCCACAGTTTCTCGGCGGCCCTGCGTTCGGCATTGCGGGAGGACCCGGATGTGATCCTGGTTGGCGAATTGCGAGACCTGGAAACCATTCGGCTCGCGCTGACGGCGGCGGAAACCGGGCACCTGGTGTTTGGCACGTTGCACACCACGTCGGCGGCTAAAACCGTGGACCGGGTGGTGGATGTGTTTCCGGCGGGGGAAAAGACCATGGTCCGCTCGATGCTCTCGGAGTCATTGCAGGCGGTGGTGTCCCAGGTGCTGGTGAAGAAGGTCGGCGGCGGGCGGGTGGCGGCTCACGAAATCATGCTCGGCACACCGGCGATTCGTAATTTGATCCGCGAGGACAAGGTGGCGCAGATGTATTCGGCGATCCAGACGGGTGGGGCGCTGGGGATGACGACGCTGGACATGAGTTTGAAGGCGTTGGTCAGCCAGGGGCTGATCAGCCGGGAACATGCCCGGGAGAAGGCGAGGGTGCCTGGGGATATTTAAGGTCGCGTGGGCGATGAAAAACTAATGTGGGAGCGGGCTTGC